>MEUA01000042.1 GCA_001771505.1 candidate division WOR-1 bacterium RIFOXYB2_FULL_36_35 | reverse complement strand
GTAATATCTCTATTCTAACGGTATTAAAACGGATTTTAATATTATACCGTTTTGCCATCTCAAATATTAACAATATTTTTATGTATTCAGTTGACTCGGTTTTGCTTGGAGTCCCAGCCAGACAACAAGTACATTGATTTTGGCATCCGCTCATAATTTCAAAGCTTATTATGGGATCGCGCCTGACGCTTGCTATAGCTTCAAATGGATAAGAGTCAGGTGGAGTAAAAAGTTCAAGATGTGGATTTTCAATCCTTGGTGATTGAGAGGATATCCAGCGTAAATAATTTTGCAGATAGGTGTCGCTGTAAGCTTGAGATACGACTCTTTGACTAAACCTAAAAAGATGGTCTCTTATATCAAGTCCTTTGCTATTTAGTAAATCGTAATTTTTGTCAAATATAGCTGCTCCTCGCCTCAGATTAGAAACATGTTCGGCAGGAAAATTTTTGGCGTTCAATAATTGCCAGGGAACCAACTTTCTACAGCTTCTTATAGTTGTTTCTGACTGTTGAACCATGTTTTTTTATCGAAAAAAACAGGACGAAATTTCGTGTAATATGCTAAAATTAAAAAAAGAAGGGAATTAAAATGCTAAAAATCGGAGTTCTAATTTCAGGCCGCGGATCAAATCTTCAAGCCTTAATTGATGCGTCAGAGTGCAGAGATATCCCTGCTGAAATTTCTGTTGTTATTTCAAATAAATCTGACGCTTATGGATTAGAGCGCGCTAAAAAGCATAATATTCCAGCTGTTTTTATAAACCCCAAGGATTTTCCTGACAAAAATTTTTACGAGGAAAAAATTGTTGAGACCTTGAAAAAATATAATGTTGGGCTTGTCTGTTTGGCAGGATATATGAAGATCGTTGGCAAGGTTGTTTTGACTGAGTATAAGAGAAAGATGATTAATATCCATCCATCACTATTACCTAAATATCCAGGCCTTCATGCACAAAAGCAAGCCTTAGAAGATAAAGCAAAAGTGTCAGGCGCAACAGTCCATTTTGTGGATGAAGGCTGTGACACGGGGCCTATTCTTCTACAGGCAGAAGTTCCTGTTTTGGAAAATGATACAGAAGAGAGTTTATCTTCCAGAATTTTAGAACAGGAGCATAAGATTTATCCGGAAGCGGTGAGGTTGTTTGCGGAGGGGAAGTTGAAGTTTTGATGAGCGAAATTTTTTTTGACAAAGTTCGATAAAAGGTTATGAAAACGGTATGTTTGCCTGAGGAGTCAGGGATTAGTGCATTAAGGTATTGTCAAAGAAGAGCAACAAGTCGTGCTACAACTAATCCTGCTTTTAGTGCTCTTTATGGGTTTAGATTTATTCCCAGAAATTCTTATGCCCCAAAATTTTGGAGCGAAAACAAATCATCTTTATCTGAAGCGGAGATAATTGAATTGGTTGAAAACGGAATTGTCGCACATAAGGAGTTTTATGTAGTATTAAGGTTTGCGGGGAAACCAAATCATTCTAGTGTTTGTTCTGTATCATTTGCAAGAATTGAAATAGTACCTATTATTTTTGATCCCCCTGTTGCAGGCTATTTAGATTTTTCGATTGATGGTGATTATAATATTGCAACAATAGATTGTTCTCTTGATGTGTTAATTGATCAACAGGGTTTTACGGAAAAAGCTCAAACTAAAATTGGGATTGAAAACATAGAAAAATATTATGATAATGGAACTAGGTCTAATGTCGCTTTTTGGGTTGAAGATACATTCAGGACGCGCCTTTATATGAAAGAGAGACTTTCGCATATTTTGATGAGTACCTGTGTACAGCTTTGCAGAGGAATAAATATTGTGGAGATACATTTAGAAGATGTGCGTAATATTGGGTTTTACGAAAGAAATTTTGGCGCAATTGCCAAGCCAAGTATGTTTTTATCTGGCTTGCCTTTTATGATATCCATCTGAAGGCATTATTTTTATGGCATAAAAATTGACAAACTTGTAAACGCCCAAAAATGGGGAACAGATATGATTGAGCAAGCGTCTCCAACGGCGAGAGCTGGCGTATCTATTGAAAAGATAAAACTTTTTACCACCTAAATTAATGGTTGCTGTGGATGCCACACTTATTGTTGAAAACCCTACTTTCATACATACATATCGAAAAATTTGAAGCAGAATTTCTAGTGTGGGTGTGGTAAAATAAATGTCATGGCAAATCAAAAAAGATTAATTGATTTGATCTATTCAAATTCCAAATATTTTGGAAGACATGTTGTTATTATTCATGGGAAGATATATTCAGCTAAAACTGGGAAAGAAGCTTCTAGGATACTTGAAAAAGCAGTAAAAAAATATCCTTTGGAAACACCAACAATTACTTATGTCCCAAAGGCTGATTCGTTAATTTTGTTTTCTTTATGAGAGAGAAATTTCCTTATGAAAAAGAGGTTTCTAAGCTATTTGGTGTAATTAAGCGTCCCGTAGCATTAGCATATTGCTGGTCTCAAAGATTCCACACTTATTTAAAAGTCTATTTTATTGTTGATACAGGTGCTGATTATACTCTATTTCCTTTTTCAAAAGCCTATGATTTTGGCATAAATCTGGAAAAAGATTGTAAAAAATTTAAAACCTATGGAATTGGAGGAGAAGAAACTGTTTTTTTGTGCCCTGAATTTAAAATTAAATTATGTGGGAAAGAGCTTTTTTTGCCGGTAGGGTTTTTAAAAAGAGATGATATCCCTCCATTATTAGGAAGACACAAATGTTTAGATGAGTTTTCTGTATTATTTTCAGATTTTATAACGACTTTTGAATGTTGAGTTTTTTAGATTTGTTTGAAGCAGAATTTCTTGGTTTCATGTGGTAAAATTAAAATAGTTAGATAAAAGAGGAGGATTGGTTTTTATGGTGCCATCTGTTTTGAGGGGATTAGCTGAAGAAAAAATAGTTTTGTTATCTGATGCCAAAGCCCATAATTTACCTTTTGATATCAAAGGTATTACCAGGCTAGTGGATAAAAAAGGAAATACATTGGGTTTATTGCTTGACAATAAAATTTTGGAAGAATTGGAGGACGATATTGATTCTCAAGGGGATGATTTTGTTAAATCTTTAAAAGAATCTCGCATTTCAGGAAAAGTTAAGAGTTCTGTTGTAAAAAAGAAATCTGGCTTGGTTTGATGGAGTACTTTTTTACAAGAAAATCTGAAAAAGAATTTTTAAAGCTTTCTCATAATATTCAGAAAAAGATAATAGAGAAAGTTGAATTTTATCTATCTTTACCTAATCCATTAAACTACGCAAAAAGATTGTCAGGGCTTGATGATCCGACTTTTAGATTTAGGGTGGATGATTATAGGGTTGTTTTTGATTTAGAAAAAGACAACAGAATAACAATTTTACGAGTAGGGCATAGAAAAGATATTTATAAAGGATTTTAGCCTGCCGCAGGCTTTTAAGAGATGCAGATATTTCTTTGGATGAATTTTTAAAATTGTTATAGAAGGGAGAAGTAATTACTTATTATGAGAAAAAAGAAAATTGTTAGAAAAAAGACAAAATCCCAAATCCCAGATCCCAAAACCCAAACAAAGAAACAAAAACCGATTGCCCTTCTTAGTGTCTGGAATAAAAAAGGTCTAGCCTCATTTGCACGCGGACTTGTAAAAAGTGGGTATGATATTGTCTCCTCCGGCGGCACTGCAAAATTCCTAAAAAAATCAGGTGTAAAAGTCACAGAAGTCTCACGCCTTACAAATTATCCTCATATGTTGGGTGGGCGTGTTAAGACTTTGCATCCTTTAATTCATGGAGGAATTCTTGCCAATCGATCATTGAAAGATCATCAAAAAGATATGCAGAAGTTTGGCATAAGGCCTATTGATATTGTAGTTTGCAATCTTTATCCGTTTAATGAAACTATTTCAAAGCCGAATTGTACACTTTCTGATGCTGTTGAAAATATCGATATCGGAGGGCCGTGTATGGTCCGAGCCGCGGCGAAAAATTTCAAAGATGTGGCTGTAATTGTAGATCCTGCCGATTATTCTCTTATTTTAAGGGAACTTAAATATAATAGTGGAAAAACTACAGTTGATACGCGTAAGCTTTTGGCATTAAAAGCTTTTAGACTTACCAGGCTTTATGATACATCCATTAGTCATTATCTGTCTGAAAAATTTGAGGGAGAAGAGCTTTTTCCTTCAAACGTTCAGATAAATTTACAAAAAATTCAAGATTTAAGATATGGAGAAAATCCTCATCAAAAAGCAGCATTTTATAGGGAAACAGTAGTCCCTTTTAAAGGAGCAATTGTTGATGCAGAGCAGCTTCATGGGAAAGAGTTGTCTTTTAATAATATAGTTGACATAGATTCTGCATGGAATATAGTAAACTATTTTGCAGATACCACAGTTGCTGTAATCAAGCACAACAATCCTTGTGGAGCTGCAAAAGGGAAAACACCTTCAGATGCTTTCAAGAAAGCTTTTGCCTGTGACACTGTCTCTGCATTTGGAAGTATTATAGCTTGTAACAAAGAAATTGACATGGAAATGGTAGAAGCAATCGGAAAACTTTTTGTTGAGGCTATTATTGCTCCCTCTTATTCAAAAGAGGCTCTTGATAAACTGAAAGAAAAGAAAAATCTTAGGATTATGAAGTCTTCTTTAATGGGATCACGTTATAATGTTTTAGACTATAAGAGAGTTATGGGCGGACTTTTGATCCAAGATATGGATACGGCTCAGCTTGGTATAAATGATACAAAGACAGTCACAAAAAGAGAGCCGTCTCTTCATCAGATGGATGATCTGTTTTTTGCTTGGGGGATCGCAAAGCATGTTAAATCAAATACTATTGTTTTTGTAAAAAATGGCGCAACAGTTGGTATTGGGGCAGGACAAATGAGCAGGATTGATGCTACGGAAATCGCAGGAAAAAAGGCAGGAGAGAAGACAAAAGGGGCTGTTATGGCTTCAGATGCTTTTTTCCCTTTTAGGGATAATGTAGATCTTGCTGCGAAACTAGGGATTTCTGCTATAATCCAACCTGGTGGAAGTGTTAGGGACCAAGAGTCTATCGATGCCGCGAATGAACATGGAATTGCGATGATCTTTACAGGTTGCAGGCATTTTAGGCACTAAATTGGGAGGAAGAAAATGACAAATGGAAAGAGGTTTCAAGGTTTTAAGGTTTCAAGGTTTCGAGGACTTTTATTTGTCGTTTGGGTTTTAGTATTGGTTTCTTCATCATTTGCTTCTTCCAGTTTAACAGATAATACTATAAGCTTGGGTTATATAAAAGCCGGGTCCAGTGAAGTTGGTGCGATTTCATGGCAGCCGGATTTTAGGTTGGGGATGTGGGGAGTTGGTTTGGATATCAATATTCCAGTCGGAAATAACAAACCCGAAGGTTATGACACAGTCGTTTTTCGTTATGCTGAATTCAATGATGGTATGAAGGGGCTCCGTTATGGATTGCTGGATGGATATACTTGGGGACATGGCCTTTTGATGAAGAACTATTCCTCAAGAAATGCTGGGCCTATTGCGCAAAATAATAACCAGACGGCGTTTAAGGGATATTTTAATGCAGAGAGGGTAGGTATTGAGTTTTTTACAACTTGGTCGCATCTTTACGGTCTTCGTTTAACAGAAAGAGCCCATCAAATGTTAATTTTAGGCCAATCTTATATATCAGATGCGGATGGTGTTTCTGTTAAAAATACTGATGGGACGACGACAACTTATCCTTCTGTTTCGGGGCTTGCAATTGATGCCTCGGTTCCACTTCCCATGAATTTTATAGGATATACAGAGACCGCAGCACTTATGACGTCGGGGAATTCTGCAATTGGTTCAACTATTGGCATAAACTGGGGATTTAACGCTCTTGCTTTTGCGGCATTATTTGACGTGGGATATAGGGTTAACGGTAAAAATTTTGTACCTGGATACTTTAACGGTGGGTATGAAACAAATCCTATAAATTTAATATCTTATGAAGCTTCAAGCAAAGAGAAAAATGGGTACATAGCGGAGCTTAATTTATTATTTTCAACTTTACTTCAGACGGATGTTATATATGAATATTACAATGGAAGTGATGCTGTTTTAAATGGAAAGGCATCTGCAAAATACGACAAGTATACCGCTTCCGCATATTTTGAACAGCCAAAGTTTACCGATTTCAGGTCTCTTAATCTTGAGCAGGGGGCAATTATAGGTATGACAGTTGGATATGATATAAATGATAACATGACATTATTTGCACATTATAAAAAAGCTTATGATCCTAATGTGGGTCAAGTTATAGAGAGTCAATATTACGAAGTTAAACTGGGGTTTTAAATATTCCTCCTGACTTTCTCCTAGCAAAAAGCATTTTTCAATAATTATTGTCATTAAGCCAAAAAAACGCTGTGCAGTAAAAATTTTGTGATACATAAAATAATGACTTTGTGAATTT
>MEUA01000041.1 GCA_001771505.1 candidate division WOR-1 bacterium RIFOXYB2_FULL_36_35 | reverse complement strand
CCGGAGTCTCAAAGAAATCCGGCTTCGCGGAGTTTTTATTCTCAAAGAGCACTAAAGCTAAAACTATTTGAGCCTCTAAATTTTGATATCTTTCTTTTAAATCTCCGGAATTAGCACGGGCTGCTACAGCTAAATTGCTATGCAGACTAACCAAAAAATCACCTAATGCATAGCTTAGCTCCTTTTGTTCCAAATCCTCCAAAGTCAGTTCAAAATATTTATGGTATGCATGCAAAACTATATCGGGAGTAATAAGCCTGGTATCTTCTGGGACACGGTCATAAACTGAACCACCGCCCATAGAATCAAAATCCACCAACATTTGATCAAAATTAATCCCCGGAAGAAATTTAGTACTATCTAAACAAATTAGCAAAAATTTATTTTGATCTAAAAACTTTTCCTGATTCGGAGTTAACTGCAATCCGTATTTTGCTTTGACCGCCTGATAATTTGGAATTTGACTTAACGGAACAGCAGCTTCTTTATATACAGAAACAAACTTTAATGCTGATTCGCTTTTCTCCACAATCGTTTGCTGATTAGATGCAAAATGCCGATAAATCAACACATAGATTAAAATGAAACTACCGACAACAAGTAAACTTGCTAGCCCTAAGATTATTTTTTTCTTTTGCAGTTTAATTCCCATAAATATTTTATTTTATCATTATAGCCAAGATATTCTTCTTTCCTTTTGACATTTTATCTTTGCTCCCCGGCCAGTCATGGATTGCATTATATAAAACATCAAATTTATACCGATAATTTGAGCCCCTTTTTGTCCCAGGATCATTTGTGATAAATTCTTTTTTGCCAAGATCATATCCTTTGACAATAACCATGTGGTAGGCGGGACCAGGCCTTGTGTAATATGGATTGCCGACGGTTCGGCCATCTAAAGGCACAATAACAAGATTTCCATTCCCAAGTGCAGATAAAATAGATTCAATGGTCGCAGATTCGATGACTCTGAACTTATCAAAACCATAATAATCTTTCAAAAGTTTACCAGTCTGCCGCACTGTCAAATCTTTATGTCCTTTATAATTTTCTTCCTGAAATTTAACCATATTGTCAATCTCTCGTTTTGCCTCAATGTTTGTAATCCCTTTATGATGAATATATCGCATAGACATTAAAACAGAGGCTTCCTCGCACGCCTCCTGATAAGGCTCTCCCCAATTTCCAAAAGGGGCTTGAGGAGTAAAGGGAACTTGTAAAAAGACCTTTGCTGGATAGGAAAAAGAGATTTCCGATAATATACAAACAAGAATTATAATTTTCAAAACATTGGACATGTATATTTTCTTATTTTTTTGCCCAAAAACTATAAAGCGGCTTTGCTCCACATAAAATGACAAGGAATATCAAAATAAGATAATCAATAGTAAGCAGTTGAGGGAAAATCTTTACAATTATAATTGTTGCAAATAAAACCGCAAGCTTGGTAAATCCAATATCCAAAACTGTTAGCCCTTTAACTCTTTCATTTATTTTATCAAACATAATAGATTTCCCCCTTTTATCAATATACTGGGATAAATTATAACATAACAACATAAAATTGAAATGACACAAAAATCTTTAAACCCCGATTATTCATAGACCAACAAAATTTTAGCAGTCTATTAGAAAATTCCTTAGGTATGAATAATCGGGGTAAACTATGTTATACTTTATAATGTTATGACAACAAAAACACAAGTCTGGACAGGGTTTTTAGCCATTTTTATTGTTATGACCCTTTCGATTGCAGCTAAAGCTGCCCCTAAGCATGGGGTGGGGTTAAATTATGGGGTTACA
Source organism: candidate division WOR-1 bacterium RIFOXYB2_FULL_36_35 (assembly GCA_001771505.1). Taxonomy (NCBI): domain Bacteria; kingdom Bacillati; species candidate division WOR-1 bacterium RIFOXYB2_FULL_36_35. The sequence continues at coordinate 32,263 of MEUA01000041.1, read as the reverse complement.
AACAACTGTAAAATGTGGGCAGGGAGTGCAGCCAACACTGGTAACGCACTTCAAGTAAGCTATGGCTATAAATTTAATGATTTTTACTCCGCTGCATTAGAAATAGGGTTTATGGTAGATAGAAATGTGTTTGCATCAACAACCAACGTTTATGTTGAAACAGCTTCCTATCTTAATATCAAGAACTTTTTTTATTTTCACATCCTTGGATTTATTCATCCTTATCTTTCAATTGGAACAGGCTTGAATGGAAGTAATTCCTGGCTGAAAAGCGGAAATAAATTTTATATTAGTGGGAATAATTTCTTTGCCGATATATTACTGGGAGGAGGATTAGATTTTGGCAATGAAAATCATATTCTTAATTTCGATTTTAGCTTCCCCGCAATTTTTAACACTTTTTATACTAATGCACAGTTTCCGTCACAATTTCCATTAATTTCCAGCTTTGGCTATAAATATTGCTTTTAACCCCGATTTCCTAATCGGGGTGAATAATCGGGGTTAAGCTACCGTGACTTTGTCCCCCCCCTTTCCTAATAAGTCGATGTTCTATTGTATGCATAATAGCGTCTGAAAAAGTTTTTAATATAAGAAAAAAGGGCAAAACAATATTGCCCAAGGAGAGCCCCAAAGAAAACCCCAAGATTATGGTAAGATGCATCGGAATTATCCTTAGATAAGGATAAAACATTACTGTTCCAATATTTTGTTTTTTAGTATCTCTTTGTTTGTTGTAAATAAATGAAAAAAGATGGTTGGTAAAAAATAATAAAGAAGGGAAAAAGACAAATTCCATATTTTCCGCAAGATCTATCTTTTCTCCAAATGTTCCATCAGACAAGCCGGCCAAAAGAAAGATTAGATAAACTAAATGGAAAAAGCCGTAATGGCATAAGAAAAAAAAGGCAGTAAAAAGCTGTGTCCTTTTTGTCGGTTGAGTCTGTTGGCCGTTAATCTTAAGCCCATCGGTTGAAAATTCTTTTAGTCCTAATATTCTTATAAAATTAAAAAGGCCTATAGTAACGCTTTGAAACCAGTAAACCCACATTATTGAGACCAAACTCCAATCTTGGGTTATGGCAAGAAAGATGGTTGCAAAATTTGAGAAGACAAGAAGCCATAAAGACAAATCGCCGGATAAATATCTTCGTGATTGATTATTGCCGAACATAAAAACTCTTTATGCCTCCTTGAGAAAACATTTATGCCTTTAAAGTTTTAATCCAAGCTCTTTAAAGGAGATAAATACTTTATGCATCCCAGCTGCATAGCAAGCAACAGCATACGGCGAAAAATGAAAAGTTAATCCATCATTATCTATTGAAAAGTTTTCAAGATTCTTTAATGTTACGCCCTCTTCAATCCATTCTTTAACAGGCAACTCCATTTGCTTCAGCAATTTACCGATGACCATAAACTTTAAATTTTGCTTCACTGATTGCTTTTTTATGCCTAAATCAGATAAGCGCAGAATTTTTCCAGTCTTTGGATCATAACTTTTGGCAACTACCAAGGTATTGGGATGTGCCCCTCCGTCATATATCATTACATAAAAAACAAGACTAATAAACTTTTGAGAAACAAAGGGCTCGTCATAAGTAATAAGTAATTCATTTTTATAGTCTCTGTGGTCATCAGGAGAAAAAGAATCTTCTTTTATATCAGTAATATTCTTATCAATAAAAGCAGAAATATCTTTATTAATAATATTATTACTGAATTTTGGGAAAGAAGCATTTATGCTTAAAAATTTGCTTTCCTCTTTAACTAATTGCCCATGATACGGTTTGCTCGAATAAAAACAAAACGGAATGGACAACATTACTCCAACAATTAAAACTAATATTATTCCCAAGATAAAAAGGCGTTTATTCACTTGAGGATTATACTATACAATAAAGCTTTTCGTCTCGGGGATACATAACAACAGGAGTTGGTCAGCTCTCCCCCATCTCCAAAATCCGATCTACACGAAAGACCCTTCTATCCTTCCTTTCCATGCAGAACGCCTCCATCCCCAAAAAGGGCTTGCCATTGTATTCAAGCTGACCCACAAATTCAGGGCGAATAACTCGCTTTGACTTTTCATCGCTTGATTTTAAATAAACTATTTTCAGGTTCTTTTTTTCATCAATAGCTTTTTGGATCATTTTAACTTTTTCGTCTTTGGGCATGGCCTTTTCGGAAAGCTTGTACTTATGTTTCGTCAAAAAATCGACAACTTTCCAATCCATAAAAATATGCTTTTTCTGGATTTTCTTTTTCAGGATTGTTCCTTCAAGCGAAGTCGCACGGCTTAAAGCGACATACATTTGCCCGTGCGCAAAAGTGCCCGTCCCGATATCGATTACAACCCTGTCAAAGGTCTTCCCTTGGCTTTTGTGAATAGTGACTGACCATGCAAGTTTTATAGGATATTGGGTAAAGGTGCCTATAACTTCTGAATCGAGAGCATCTTTTCCTTCATCGTACTTATAGTTAAAAAGCTCCCATGTGTGGGGAGTAACATCCACTGTGTCTCCGCTTGATAATTCTACCCATACAATATCCGGGCTATTTCCTTTATCTTCTATTTCAAATTCATCGTCATCATCAAAATCAAACTCATTTTTTTCAATTTTAATTATTCTGCCAATACTCCCGTTAACCCATCTTCCAAGGGAATCGTTGTTTAAGAGCATTACCTGCGCGCCTTTCTTAATGTTTAGTACAGTGTCGGTCGGCAATTGGTTCTTTTCGAAATTTCCTTTAAATTGAGCCTCATAAGTAAATGTTTTCCCTTTAAGTTTTGAGAGCTGTTTTTCATTTATCTCCTGCGATAGTTTTTTTGTTGGGGTTAAATGGATAAAAAAATCGTTTGGATGAGGCTCGAAATTTTCATTAAGTCTTTTATTCAGCATTTCCAGTTCGGCCTCTGTTACAGTATTATTGCGGATTGAGTTTAGCAAATCTATAAAATCCTGATCTTTCTGCCTGTAAATTTTTTCAAGTTCTACAAGTTTGAGTTCAAACTGCTCGAAAACATGCGAAGAAAAGAAATAGCCTGTTTTATACAAACCTTTAAAAATGTCTTTTTCCTGGCTTGTGATGACAGGTGGAAGCTGGTATAAGTCACCGATAAAAATCATTTGTAGCCCGCCAAAAGGGAGCCCGTTTCCTCGATTTAAGCGCAAGAATTTATCGACGCAGTCTAATAGGTCAGCTCTAACCATTGATATTTCATCAATGACTATTGCCTCAATTTTTTTATAAATATTCGGTTTCCCTTTTCTGGGTTTTATCTTTTTTACTTTTGCCAAATTGATATCCGGCTTAAATCCGAAAAAAGAGTGGATTGTCTGACCATTAACATTGAGGGCGGCGACCCCTGTTGGAGCAAGGACTACGATTTTCTTTTTTGTATGAAGCCTAAAATATTCAAGAAGAGTTGATTTCCCTGTGCCGGCACGACCTGTTACGAAAACATTTTTTGAACTGTTTTCGAGCAGATCGAGAGCAAGTTTGAATTCTGGATTGAGATCGATGGTGGGTTGCATGATGGTATTTTACCTTTATTAGCTATTTTAGTCACTCACTGCGTGACAAATTTTTCTTCACACATCACAAGCCTTGTGATGTTTTGCTAGGCTTCTAATAAAAATTACCCCAACAACTTATCCAGTTCTTTTAACGCTTTTTCTATTGGGAGAACTTCTATATTGTCAAACCTCAGAACCTTAGTTCCACCGTATAATAAATAGCAGGAAGCTTCTGGATAGTCAGATAAAAAGGTTCTAAGCGATTTCAAATCGTCATCATTAATTTTATTGGTTCGTTTAACTTCAAAAGCCTTAAATCCACGCTCACCATATAAAACAAAATCAACTTCCTGCCCATACATTGATCTCCAGTAATAGATTTCGTATCCAAAATCAAGAGAATCATTTATTGCTTTTAGCTCTTCAAAGACAAGCGTTTCAAAAGAAAGCCCTTCTGTTTCATGAGGATTATCAAGTGGCCCTTTTGGTCTTAATGTCCTATAAATGCCAACATCAAAAAAATAAAATTTAGGATGAGAAACCAATTTTCTTTTTGCTTTTTTTAAAAATGGTGGGACTCTGTACGCGATTAAAAGATCTTCCAATATATTGAAATAATTTGATACCACTTTGCGCTCAACAGAACAATCTTGCGCAACATTTGAAATGTTTAAAATACTCCCTTGCGAAAAGCTTGCAGATTCGAGAAATCGCGAAAAAGCACTTAAATTTCTGGTAAGACCTTCCTGCCGAACCTCTTCTTCAAGATAAGTTTTTACATAACTTTCGAGATATTTTTGAGGATCAGATTCCGAATAAACAGAAGGCAAATTTCCGTATTTTAGAGATTTTTCTAAATTAAATTTATTCCCAAGTTCTAAAGCGGTAAATTGATGCATTTTAAGGGACAGCGCCCTGCCTGCAAGAAGATTTTGTCCTTTTTTTCTCAGTTTTCTGGGACTTGATCCTGTCAATACAAACTTATATTTATATTTTTCAATTAGCCTGTGGACTTCGTTTAGCAAATCAGGGATTCGTTGTATCTCATCTATTACAACCCAATTATCAAAATTTTTTGGGATAAGATTTTCCAGCCTTTGAGGATTAGCTAATAAATCATTAAAAAGCTCTGCCTCCAAAAGATCTATATAAAGTCCTGTTTTAAAATTCTCTTTGACCCATGTAGTTTTACCTGTTCCCCTGGGCCCAAACAGGAAGAAGCTTTTATTGTCGGGAATTTTTAATAATCTTTTATACATATAACAGAATCATACTCTAAATTTTCGGAATCGTCAATTCCATTTTTACCGTTTTTTTGGAATCAGCGATTCCATTTTTTGAGGTAAGCAAGGCTTGTGATGTTTTTGCTATTATTACCTAAAACTGAAAAGCCGAAAAGTCATTGATCCCCGTCAATAATAAGTAGAAGCCCTTGTTGATCTCCACTCGTGGGTATTAAACCTTGAGCCATGGTTTGTTTCTTTTGATCTGGGGCGACCACAATGCTTAACCATTTTGAAATTTGTTGCAGAAATTCCGTCACTTCTTGGATAGAGGAATACTCAAAAAGCGGGCTCTTTTTTAAGCCCAATGATTTTTTAAGATTTATCTTACCAAACTCGGTTAAAGCAGTTCGGGCTTCATCAAATGTAAAATAGGTATAAATTGGCCAAGTAATTTTAGGCTCCTTTGCCGTTGATGGCCAAGGAAACGACACATTATCGATGCACCACTTTTTTGCAAGCATATTTAGACCAATATCCTTCAAAACAACTTCCAAATCATCTCGATAGCCAGTCCAAATCCCTTCCATTATTGACGATCCTTTTAATGTCTGGGCAAAGGCGCGACATATAAGTTCGGTGGCTCTCCGGTACTGACGTGCATAATCTTTGTCAAGTTTGCCAGCAAGAATATCACTTATAATCTCCGAAACACTTTTAATTTTTATGCCTACATCTTCAGCGTCTTCCTTAAATATCATCCCAAACTCTTTCAAGAGTCCCTTTTGGCTCTGTTCAATTTTTTTGAGCAAGGAATTATCCTTAGAGCCAGGAACTCTCTGCAAGGCCTTCATATCAACTTTAAAACCATAAACCACATTTTCACTCATAAAAAATCTCCTTTTTTATAGAAAACAACTGGATGTTATATATGTACAGCTTACACATATTCCGCGTTTTCTGCAAAGACTTTGTACCGCAAATTAGGTATAATTTATCATTATGCCTGTCAGTGAAGAGAAAAAAATAATTGCCAAAACTATGGCCACCGCTTTTGGCGGAACTCCCGTTGTTCATCACTACTGGAATGATAGCCATTCAATGTTTGTTGACATATTAGAATGCTTCAATCGCCCTTACGAGGGAGCTGTTTCGTGCGGGACTATAGGCCTTTCTGATTTTTGTGTCTTTAAAGATTCTGATGGCACCGATGTAGGAGTGGAGATTGTGGGAGGATCTTTGCAAAAAGCAGGCGAATATGGAAATGTATTGGCATCCGCCGCCTTTGCGTTGATCAATGGGAAAAAAGTCCCATATCCTGGATTTATTTTGAAAAACATAGTAAATGCCAACTCCGACTTTTGTCCGAAATTGCCCCATCTTTATTTTTCAGTTCCATTTATTTGGAACGACGGTTTGAACATAAAAAAAATACAAAACAAAAAAATAGGATGGCTGTTGGCTTTTCCTATATCAGAAGAAGAGTTGAATTTTGTGGTGGAAAATGGTGATCGCAAGTTTGAAGCTTTGATGACAAAGCAAAAGATCGATATATATGATTTGTCGAGAGAGCCAATAAACAAATGATTGAAGACAAACTGCCAAAAGAGTTGCTTGAAAAAACCTCCAAGTATGGGAATGAATTGGCCTGGAAATTAAATGATGTTGAAGAGGTTGTTGTTGCGGCAGAAAAACTTGGGCTTGCCAATTTAGGAGGTCAAGCGCAGTTTATTTTTCCCGAGGGAATTTATGAATTATATTGGATTGAGATTGATACAAACGGTAAAACCCAAGACGAAGATTGGCTTCAATATGTAAGCAGAAGCAATCATGAGTTTTTAAGGCTTTTCAAAGAAAAAATCCTAAAAACAGATTTCTTAAAAGAAGCGCAAAATTGGCCAGCGCTTAAAGCTAAAATAGATCAAAGCATTAATATCTTGGATTGTCTTTACTTTGTTATCTATTTTGTTGATGCTGAATAATAGGAGAACTTTATGTATTACGAAAAAATCAGGAATTTTGAAGTTTTAATAAAAAGATTTGGAGAATGGCCGGCGTTTCATGATGCAGAGATCATAAGTTTATCGCTTTATAGAAAAGACGGCGTTAACCATATGCCTAAAATGGAACTGCGCATTCACCATTTTCAAACAACAAGCGAAACAGATGCCAAAGGATATTTTAAGCAGATAAAACATTCTCTGACAACTTTTTGTTTCCATCAGGTGGAAGGATTAGAGCTTGAAGGATTTGATTATCAAAATGTCGTTTACAATCTTGATATTAAAGACTTCTCTGATGACCAGGCTGGGGATTCAAAATTTCAGGTTACAATTGAACCAAGTTCCGGATTAAGCTGTTTTTTCATGTGCAAAGAAATTGAACTTTTAGCTTCAATTGAAGTTGATGCTGATAGTGTATAAAACAATCTGGATTAAGAGTAAAACTTTTAAATGTCCTGTGGAGGAATGGCTTGAGCATTAAACAATCTGAACTGAACAAGAAAACTAATGAAGCTCTCAAGAAAGCCGCAAAACTTTTTTTATGGTCTTTTAGTAGAGGTTTTCTCTTTTGCAAAAAAGGCAATCTCTTTTTTTATATATGTATAAATCCGATAAAAAACATTAAAAAATTAAACATAAGCCTATATTATAAATGGTATGATTTTGATAATGTTTTTTGGGATATCCTGGATCTGCAAGAAAACAAAAAGAGACCTTTAAGCTTTCATGCAGCAGGCGCATGGACAATGCCGGGAATGATTATATTTAAACAAAATATTGATGATTGCAATTGGGAGAGTTTCGATTTTTTAGCCCAAATTTTTGAAATCGTCAAAAAAACAAATAACATATCAGATGATATTGCTAGCAAAATAAAAAATATAGATGAGAATATACTGTATGTCAGAAAATTATTCGAGCAATTAACGGCGACTTTTCCTAAGGCCACAATAAATATTGACAAAGAAGAACTGATTACTAAAATAATAAAAAAAGAATATGCCTCAGCAAAAAATATAATTGAAACTCGTTTGGCAGAAAATGATTCCGGAGGATTTATTTCAAAAGGCAGAAACTTTTACCAAATGGCGCAGGAGTTCTTGGCTAAGCAAGAAGTGAGTCAATAAAACAAAGTTTTCTTCAAAAAAGAAGTGGGGGAGGTATTAAATGGGCAAAATATTGGCAATAATAATAGTAGTCTTTTTTATTTGCGGAAGTCTCTTTTTATATATAACTAAAAATTCTGAAAAATCAGCAAAGGTATTTAGTCCCAACTACATCAATAAAATTTGGAGAGAAGATCACCAGGTTGCAATTAAACTTGCAGATCAAGAACTTATAAAACATTTTCCAGACAAGAAAAATTTTGGGATAGAATACAAGGTCGAACAGGTTCTAAGAGAGGAGAATCCCTCTATTTATGAGGTTGTATACAACTTACCAATGGGGCCAACGGATCAAAGGATAGTGATTGTAGTTGATATTATTGATGGAAAGGTCATGAGCTACACCAAGCATCATGAATAAAAAATTTTGATGCTTTTATAAACAAGAAACCCGCTAAAGGCAAAGAAAAAAAGGCTAAATAAAATTTTTTCGGAAATTATAACCCAAAATAAAACTGGAGTTTTGTTTTTATAATATGGATGAGGGTTTGGTTTTTTATACATAGCATAGGCAACTCCCGTTTTATATTCTTTAAATGCCAATGAGCCAACATAACCTCCAAGCGCTATAAAAAAAGAGATTAAGATATAAAATACAATAAATGCTGTGATTCTTGTTATGCTCATATATTTTTAAGAAACAACCACGGGCTTACGCCCATGGTATTTTAACTAAATTCAAGCTTCGCTTGCCCGCTATCTGTTTTCCCCTGCAACTCTATATATTTTCTTATCGTTTCTTCGTTTACCCCCACCATACTCACAAAATACCCGTCTGACCATATCCCTTAATTCCCCCAGTATACCTTCTTTAAAAAATCAAATTTCTTTTTCATCTCTCGCTCAGTATTTGCTTTGATTATTCCTATTACTTTTCCTATTGCCATCTTAGGCGGAATTGACACTAACATATGAACATGATCTTTATCGCCATTAACTTTTTCAATGTCGATTGCGGGATAATATTCTGGAACTCTTTTCAATATATCTCTTAAGTATTCCAATGTCCCTTCATTAAATATCTTCCTTCGATATTTACTTACTATCACTATATGATATTGTGCGTAATATACACAATGTCCTTGGCTCCTGTATTCCATTCTTCATATATTACCACCCCAAACAGACAGAGGGAACTCTTTATCCCTCGAGCTTACGCTCGGGGTATTTCGGTTGTCCAATAAAACCAAGAAAGGTTAGCTTGTTTTAATATACTTCCGGCACCAAGAAACACAAAACTACATCCATATTCTTTTTTAAACTGCTTAATTGCAGTTTTTCCGGTACAATGACAAGCACCTACACAAACAATTCCCATTTTTTTGAATTTGGAAATAATTTCTGAAATTTCAATAGAACTTTTTTTTGCCAAATGAAACCCGCCAAAAACAGCAAAAATCTTTTTATTGATTTTTTTTATCACACTATCAAGCATTGAAATTATTCCAGGATGAGCACAACCTGTTAAAACAATTAGCCCTTTTGGGGTATCAACAATCAAACACTCCTCTTTTATCTCTTCGCCTAATTCTCCACTGCTGTATATATTTTTAGCAATCTTGGTAAAAGCTTTTATCCTAAAACATTTCGCTCCACAAGCTTCAACTTCATTAGCATAAGTCTTAGAGCAGGCTGATGGGAGATAAACTTTAACTTTGTGGTTCTTGCTTAAAAACCCAAACAACCCGCCAATATGATCCCAATGGTTATGGGAAATAAAAACATCTGTAACTTCTTTGGGATCGCTTTTCATGGCTTTCATATTTGACAAAAGCAAATCCGCTTTTCCACCCGTATCAAAAAGGATATTTCTTCCTCCATAACTTACAAAGGCTGAAAATCCCCATGCAGAGATTATCTCTTTTTGAAAAGAACTATTATCATAAAAAATCTTTATTTTTAAAATATCCATAATTATTTTTTCTATAAACGCAAAAGATACTCAGCTATAGCCTTGTATAAAGTACTGACTGCTAGAATAGAACAATGTAAATGCCCTTCCTGTACATTTTCCAATTTTTCAATCACCTCTCCAGCTGAAATAAGCAGTGCCTCTTTTACTGTTTTGTTCAAAGCCAGATTAGCCGCCATTGCGGCGCAAGCCTTGGTTGTTTTACAGCCTTCGGTATAATATTTTACTTCAATTATTTTATCGTTTTCTATATGCAAATAAAATTCCATAATCTCTCCGCATAATCCTTTTATATACGAAGAACTGGTAGGATCATTCATACGACCATAAAATTTTTCATCATTATTCACTCCTATGCCTCCTTATAAAAATATAATTAGAATCTTGGCTCTAATTATATCTCTTAAAAACCTTTCTCTAAAATGGCTTTGGTTTGTTTTTATCAAAAATCATTTTATTTTAATTGTTCCCATATTTTTACAAGTTCTTTTTTGACAGACCCTGTAATATACTCCACAATGGGTTTTCCAGCAACCATTGATTCGACGACTTGTTTGTCAAAAATGATTTCCCCGACAACAGGAATATTTTGAAGAGTGCAAAAATTTTCAATTTTATAAGTCATATCCAGATTAAGGTCATATTTATTTATTACCATTTTGACAGGAACATTAAAATGCCGCGCCACAGCTATTACCCTTTGGGCATCGTGAAGGCCTGAAAGGGTTGGTTCTGTAACGATAAGAGCAGAGTTAACTCCAGTTAAAGAGGCAATTACAGGACAGCCTATTCCCGGAGGCCCATCTATGATTATGTAGTCTAAATTATATTGTTTGGCTAAATCTCTGCCTGCCTGTCTGATTTTTGCCACAAGCTTTCCGGAATTTTCTTCGGCAATACCAAGTTTTGCATGTACAAAATGACCATATTTAGTTTCTGATATAAACCATTCTCCCGAAATATTATATTTCATCTGTATCGCATTAAACGGACAAATATGACTGCATAAAGAACAACCTTCGCAAGAATAAGGTTCAATGCTATAGTCCGGTTTTATCGCTTTAAATCTGCAAAACTTGATACATTTACCACATTTCAGACAAAGACGCGGATCAATAAAAGCTGTTTTCCCGCTTCTAAACTCATGGGTTTCTTTTATTTTGGGGTTAAGCAAAAGGTGTAAGTCTGCGGCGTCAACATCGCAATCAACCATAATTTTATTTCGCGCTAAAGCAGCAAGCGATCCCGTGACAACCGTTTTGCCTGTTCCCCCTTTTCCGCTTATTACAACTATTTGTTTCATAATTATTTTCCTTAAAAATATTGTTTAACTTTTACAACATTAATATTTTTTCAATAAGTTCTGTAGCCTTTTTAACAGTTTGAAAACATTTTATTTTTTCCATCATTCTTATTTCTTTGCAAGTAAGAAACTTGGCATACGCAATAAATTCATTGTTAAATTTTTCTGCTTTCGCTTTGCTGACTTTTCCCAAAATACAATGCGCCGCATAAACACTGCCGCAATAACCTTGTGGAGCTTTGCCAAAACCGCAATTCTTTAAATCAAAAAAATCTTCTTCAGAAAAAAACCCATTATTTATAAAAACAGCGGCTACCGATTGAGCACAATTTAGCCGTTTTTTTCCGTTACGACCAAAAAAATTATCTATAGCTTCATCGCTCTTCATGTGCTTTTATTCTTGCCATTTATAATAGATGTTATTTCTTCAAAAACTTTTTTAAATTTTTGTTTATATTCCGGCAACATTTCAACAATTGTTTTTCCGTTTGAATATGCTTCTGCTATCTCTTTTTTAAAAGGTATCTTCATTAAAATTGGAATCTTTTCTAAAATACAATATTCTTCAGTTTTATTATTTCCAAGATCCGAACGATTAATAATTACACCAAAAGCAATTTTAAGTTTGCGAACCGTTTCAACCGCTAAAACCAAATCGTTAAGCCCAAAAGGGGTAGGCTCTGTAACAAGCAGACAATAATCACTCCCTTTAATTGCCGTAATTACAGGGCAAGAAGTTCCGGGGGGAGCATCAATAATAACTATTTTACCAGGGTCGACACAATCTTTAACCTGGCGAATAAGAGGAGGAGACATTGCTTCTCCAAGATTAAGACAGCCTTTTACAAACTGTAATGTGTCTTTTTCCCCAAATTCAATTACACCTATCTCTTTTTTTATTTCTTTTATAGCCTGCCTGGGACAAAGAACACTACAAGCTCCACAACTATGGCAAAGATTAGGAAAAACCAAAACCTTATCTTTTGCGACAACAATCGCGTTATATTCGCAAATCTGTCCGCACTTACCGCAATAGTTGCACTTTGTTTCATCTATTTGAGGAACCAATACAAACGCTTTTTTTGATGTTTTTATGTTTGGTTTTATAAAAAGATGAGCGTTTGGCTCTTCCACATCGCAATCCAAAAGCTGGACATTGCTAAGCGACAAAGCAAGATTAACAGCCACGGTTGTTTTGCCTGTCCCCCCTTTGCCTGAAGCTATAGAAATAATCATTTTATTCTATTTGCCACATAAATTTTCTGATGGTGTCCATCATAGGATTTTACAGAAAAACCATGCTCTTTCAAATACGCCCCAACGATTGAAAAATCACCGCACTGTTCTTTATGTGTTCGCCCTTCTTGCTTATGAACTTTTCTTACTATATTAAACCCTTCCTGATTAAAATCGGAAATTACCAGTTTGCTTTTACAAACCCTGATCATTTCAGAAAGAACGGCAAATGGTTCTTCAAAATGATGAAAAGCATTAACAGAAACAACCAAACCAAAATACAAGTCTTTATAAGGTAGTTTCCCTGCATCACAAGCCACAAAATGAATTTTGTGCAATATTTCAAAAAACCGCGCATTTAATTGCGCTGCTTTTTGTTCATCCTTAGAAATATCGATAGTAATAACATCAGCATATTTTGCCAAAAGTACAGTCATATGCCCTTTGCCAGTACCAACTTCAAGAACCGGATTATAAATTGGCAGACATTTTTCTAATATAAAATTACGGCTGACATCTTGATCATAGCCATAACGTTTAAAAATCAACTTTCGTTCCAATATTTTCTTTTGATTTGAATCAATTTGTTGTTGATCAACCACCATTTTAATACTCCTTTGGCTTGTAATTTAATATCTCTTTTTATTTTTTAATGAGTCCAATCAATTATTATTATGTTTGAATTTAATTTTTTAATAAAACTCTCTTTAATCTTTTCAAAATTCGGACAAACAAAACCAATCGGATGCCCTTTACTTATACATGAAGCAATAACAATTATTTCTGCTCCTCTTTCAACCATCATTTTCGCTCTCGAAACAGCCTTCTTCCCAGGACACCCGCCACAAGAAACAAAACCAACAATCTCGCATGAACCTATATCAGAAAATGCCATTTCTCCATTAGCAGCAATTTTAAAATCGGTAGTCCCAGGACACATATCTTCAGTTTGTTGGCATCTAATAATTCCAATCTTTTTTTTCATAGCTTATTTATCCCTTTTTATTTTTTAAGTAGCCATAACCAAAAGATCCTCGACCTCTTCATTTAACCTGTTTTCATCCATAACGCCAGCAATTCTGCCAATTTCCTTGCCTTTAGAAAACATAACTATGGAAGGAATACTCATAATTTGATATTTGTCAGCTAATTCTTTATTCTCTTCTGAATTTAATTTGACAATTTTTAAACGGTCTTTAAACTTATCCGCCGATTTTTCCAGAAGCGGAGCAATCATTTTGCATGGAACACACCATGGCGCCCAAAAATCAACCAAAACTGGGATAGAAGATTCTAAAACTTCCGTCGTAAATGTTTGATTAGAGATAGATGTAATTTCACTCATTTTATTAAGTCTCCCTGTCCAAAATGAGAAGAAACAGAAGGCCCTGTCATTTCATTAAGCTTCCCTGCTTTAAAGTCGGCAATTGTTGAACGAATAGTACCATTTGCTCCAGTAAAAACTTTAATTTTTAATGCAGAAAGTGTTTGAAAAGCATTTGGACCTACATTGCCGGTTGCAACAAGTGAAACACCTTGGCTGGATACAAACTGAGAAGACTGAATACCGGCTCCGCCTGTCGCATCAATATTAGGATTAGCCAAAGCCTTAAACTCCAAGGTTTCCGTATCAACAAACATAAAATAGGCACAACGACCAAATCTTGGATCAACGGCAGAATCTAAGTTATCGCCTGTTGAAGTTATACAAATTTTCATATTAAAGCCTCCTCAATGACACTCATCCCCTTTGCCATGATCCAAGCAAGGATCAATCCCACCTAAAGAATCTTTCATCAAATTATCAAGCGCTGTTTGTACTTTTCCGGAACAACCAAATACTTTTACAGCTGCACTTAAAAACTTTTGCTGTGCCCCCATACCCATGCCACCTGCAATAACATGCGTTACATTGTGTTTTAGTATTTCATCAACGGCAACGCAACCGCCTCCTCCATGTTGAGCAAGATTGGGTACAATATTTATGTTTATTATTTTCTTTTTATCATTATCAATATCTGCAATAAGAAAATATTTGCATTGGCCAAAATGAGCACACACATCGCCATTCAAACCCTTTTCATCCTCTAACACAACTCCAACTTTCATCTTATTTTTTCTCCTTTTTTATTTCAGAAATACGGCTATTTATAGTCGCCAACTCCGCTTCTAATTCTTCAAGTTCCTCTTTTGCGCTATATGATGAAGGTGCGAAAAAGTTCCTAAAAGCGCCAAAAGCTCTGCCTGAAAAACGACGTCCACGAGCAACACATCCTCCTCGACCCCATCCTGTCCCTGCCCCTTGTCCCCAAGGTCCTGTTCCATCTCCTCCTGGCATAACTATTCCCCTCCTTTATATATTTCCCGATTAAAAAAAGAGCATTAACAGTTTCCCTTTTTTCCACCTTTCTTTTTCCCTATTCCCTTTCCAGAAGCTCTTCCTTTCCCTTTTCCTCTTCCGTCCCTTGGCCCTTTTGAGCCGCTCCTTGGCCCTGTCCCATCTTTTTTAGGCATAATAATTCACCTCCTTTTTTACTTATTTCCAACCATGTCTGCAATTTCCTCTTTTAGTAAAAACAATATGTTCCCCACCCTCAATTCTTAAAGCTTTTGATAATGTAATTGCTTCTATAACTTTTTTTCTTCCGGAATAAAGAAGCCTCTGGACAGTTCCTCTGGAAATGTTCATCTTGCCAGCCGCTTCTTCCTGCTCAAGCCCTTCAAAATCACAAAGCCTCATAGCCTCAAGCTCATCTTGTCCAAGGCTAATAATTTCTAAAGATGACAAAGGAATTGCCCTTGGCTTATAAAAAGTGTCGCCTGTAAACGGGCTACAAAATCTTCCTTTTCTTGGTCTGGGTGTCATAGAAAACAAGCCTCTTGATATTTAAGCCTAAAACTCAATATGTGCATATGCACATTATACAACAAGACATTAATAATTGTCAATTATTAATTGTAAAATCGGTTACAAGCCTCTTTTCATCCACTCCTGAGGCACGCTATCGCTTAGAATGCGGGGTTTTCTCGTATACATTGCGGCAGATATAAAAGCGGTAATCGGAATGCAAATGACCAGACCAATACTTCCGGCAAACGCCCTTACAACTTCTTCGGCTATCATTTCAAGATTTAATATTTTGGTTAAAGAAATATTATTCATTACAAGCAAAAGCAGCAAAGGAAGAGCCGACCCTGTATATGCCAAAATCAAAGTATTGGACATTGTCCCCATGGTATCTCTTCCAACATTCATTCCTGCATTAAACAAATTTTTAAAATTAGCTTCAGGGTGGACTTTGCGTACTTCATCAATTGCAGAGGCGATTGACATGCTTGTATCCATTACAGCTCCAAGCGCTCCAATCAAGATACTTCCAAAAAGCAGTCCTTCATAGTCTATTTTCAAATTCATGGAGTATAGCAAGATTTTTGATTCTTCAGAGCTCAAGCCTGTTAAATAAGCCATTTTGCCAACAACATATGCAATAATCCCCGCCATAGTAACTCCAAATATTGTTCCCATTGTCGCACTTAAACCTTTTGTGTTTCTGCCTGCAATAATAATAAAAACAATAAAAGAAACAACTGCTGAAATAAGGACCGAAATCCAAAGCGGACTGTACCCTAAAAATGTAAGAGGAAAAAGAACAAAAAATATTATACTAATAGTGAGAATTAGACTAAATAACGACTTGAGCCCTTTTAGCCCTCCAAGAATAACAAGCAGCGCCATATACAAAAAAGCCAGCAAATAGATTGGCACATCACGAACATAATCGGCCACATGAAAGATAGGTTCTCCGTTGGAGCTTTCCGCCAAAGATGGCTCTTCATCTGCATACAAAACAACCCTATCGCCTTTTTTAAGAACCATATCTCTACCCATCATAGAACCGGAAGAAGCATGTTCAATACTTAAAACTTTACCTTTATTTTTACCGCTGGTTATCTTAATAGTTATATTTTGCAGAGCCTGTTTGTATTCCACCCCTAAATCTCCTGGGCTTTCTGTTTGCACCTCTAAAACTTTACCTTTGACATAATTTTCTTTTGTAAGAGGCAAAGCAAAAGAAGCAAACATTAAAAAAATTGATGCTAAAATAATTATCTTAAAATTTTTATTAATATATTTCATCCTCCCTAACATGGAATGCGCGTTTGAAGTAAATATCCCTTTTCATTCATATATATTAAAATTCGGATTGAAATGGCAAAACCTTTAAATAGTTTTTATTTCCAAAGCACCATCTCACAAACCATCATATTGTCGCCACCATGTAAGGCTCCACTCAATATAATTATTAACAGGAATATGCCATCGGCAGAAAGATTCTTTTCCATCTTTTAGCCATCGAGGAGCAAGCTGACTGCTTAACACATTAGGCTTCCCAAGTCTTTTTTGTAATTCATCAAAAGACATTTTATGTTTTATCTCTTGTGGCAACTTACCTTTCTCTGGCTTTTTGGTAAACTGTTAATTTCTCAAAATCAAACATAAAGAATTGTATGTTTTATATGCCTTACGCTAACGACTAGACTTAAATGGAGGAGAGGGGAATCGAACCCCCGTCCGAAAAGGAAGCTGTATAAGTTACTACGAGCGTAGCTTCTATTTAATTGTCCTTTGAGGTTGTCTCAAAGCGAAGACTTCTCAAAGTAATCCCGATCTTTAGTTTCCCCAACTAACCGTCAGAAAAGATTAATTGAGTATCCGATAATATAACACTAGGCCCCGCCCCTATCGGCAAAAACGGCTAGTGTGCTCTTTAGCTTAAGCTTGGAGCAAGAATCCCTGAAGCTACTGGAAGTCTGGAAGCATATTCTCCAGCAACCATCTTCACCTTATCAAAGAATTCTTCTACAGTGTTACCTGCGTTTATAAATTTGCCACCATATTTTACGAGGGCAGATGACATCCTCGGCTCGCAACCTATACCCCAATCCTCACCGTCAAAACCTTTACTCCCCCGGGTTGTGTAGTTAGTAGTTTGTAATTAGTAGTTTGTCCACCCTGCCCCCCCACACCCCCACCAAATACCAATTACAATTGCCAACTACAAATTACTATCCCTTATACTCTTGAATAGATTCTTTGATGGCGCCTAAAAATTCGCCTACTTGTTCTTCCGAAAGTTCCTGCTCAAGCATCTTTCCAAACTCTTCCCACGCATCCGCTTCTTCCATAAGCTCTTCGTTCTCTTTAATCGCTTTAAGCACAGCATCAATCTCTTTTTGCAGCTTGCGATTTGCTTCTTCCATGGCAGATTGCGGATCCTTAAGCCCCGTCTCTTTTATCGCACTTTCTACTATCTTCTTAAAATCTAAATTCTTTAAATCCTTCTCTTTTGCCTCAAGGGTCAAAGCCGCCATTCTTGTTGCAATGGCCTGCGCATCATACTCGGGCCCACGGGCAAACCCTTCTTTAGGAGTCGGAGTACTCTTCATGTTCTCGGGCTTTGTCTCCTGAGTCTTAACGCTATCTCCATGTGTAACGGGCGGCGGAATAGGAGGCTTCCCTGCTCCATCTCCTGGGATTCTAACCATAAAAAACTCCCCCTCTTTTTCTATGTAATATTCTTATCGTTTTCAAATTCCTTAAACTTGCCTCGCCCCGCTATCACCTCATATGAAAGCCCCTGGGCTAAAAGCCTCAATTTTTCAAGTTGTTCCTTTGTTAAATTCTTCTTATTGGATGTTTGATCAAAAGCCAACCGCTCTATCTCTTGTTTGATAAGCTCTTGTGTTTCATCGACAAGATCTTTAACTTTATAAGTTTTCCCGCTCCCCGGACTTCTTGAATTTATTTTTATCATCGGTTCCCCTTCAGCGCTCTTTCTATCTCTTTATCTGCGCTTTTCTTAACCAATTTCTCCCTCTTCTCATACTTCTTTTTAGCTTTCGCCAAGGCTATTTCAACCTTTGCCCAATCACCCGAAAAATACATTTTTAAAGGAATAAGAGTCAGCCCTTTTTCCGAAACTTTCCCTATTGCCTTTTTTAATTCTTGTTTGGATAATAACAGCTTTCTGTTTCTATAAGGGTCTATCTTTTCACTGGCTCTTTCGTAAGGACTAATGTGCGTATTATAGAGCCAAATTTCTCCCGATTCAACCCTCGCAAAACTATCTTTTAAATTAACTCTTCCAAGCCGCAAAGATTTAACTTCCGCCCCCTTTAAAATAATTCCCGCAGTTAGAGTATCAAGAATATGATATTCATGTCGAGCCATGCGATTTTCAGCTATAATCTTATAAAATTTCACCATTTTAAGTCCTCATTATATAACAAGCTATTCCGACATGCTATAATAAAAAGTATATTCGCTTAATTATCCCTTAAATAGGAAATTGTTCGAAATAAGGGGAAAAAAATCAAATGGAAAAAAGCTATGATATAGCAATTTTGGGGGGTGGGCCGGGCGGATACATTGCAGCTATTAGAGCCTCACAGCTTGGAGCAAAGGTCTGCCTGATTGAAAAAGATAAGGTCGGAGGGACATGCTTGAATTACGGTTGCATCCCCACAAAAGCTCTTCTTGCTTGTACATCCCTTTACGACAAAACAAGAAAACTGGATCAGTTTGGCATTTCGGCAGAAAATATATCTATCGATTTCGGCAAAGTAATAGAAAGAAAAAACAAAATAATTGAAAAATTGGTTCAAGGGGTCGAATTTTTATTAAAGAAGAATGGAATCAATGTTATTTATGGAAATGGTTCTGTTGGGGCACAGGATTCTGTCCCCCGACAGATTGTAACAGTTAACGAACAACAGATTTCCGCCTCAAAAATTATTTTAGCAACAGGCTCATCCCCCATATGTCTGCCCAACATAGAATTTAACGGGGAATGTTTCATGTCAAGCAATGATCTTTTGTCCAACTCTCATGTCCCTGAAAAGCTTGATATTGTTGGGGGAGGAGTTATAGGACTTCACTTTGCTTTCATCTTCAACTCCCTCGGAACAAACGTCACAATTTATGAGGCCCTTCCTGAAATACTCCCCGGGATTGACGATGAAGCGATCGCTTTGATAAAAAGAATTTTAGCAAGAAGAAAGATAACCGTTAAAACAGGCATTAAGTTTACAAAAGAACTTTCGTGTGGCAAAACTTTAATCTGCGTCGGGAGAAACCCAAATCTTGAGCCTATAAAAAATCTCAATTTTAAAACCGAAGGGAAGAGCCTTTGGGTAAATGAAAAGATGGAGACAAGCATCCCTGGAATTTATGCAATTGGAGACCTTGTAAGTAAAAAGATGTTTGCACATGTCGCAAGTGAACAAGGGGTGGTTGCGGCTGAAAATGCAATGGGAGGGAACAAAACATTCAACTATGACTGCATCCCTTATACCATATATACAAACCCTGAAATTGCAGGAGTCGGACTTACTGAAAAAGAGGCAAAAGAAAAATCAAGCAATATAAAAGTCGGGAAGTTTCCTTTTGCGGCGCTTGGAATTGCACAGGCAATGGGTGATATTGAGGGCTTTATAAAAGTGGTCGCAGATGAAAATGAAAAAATTCTAGGCGTTCACATTATCGGGCCCGAAGCAAATACGATAATCGGAGCTGCGGCAATCGCACTTAAAAACAGGCTAACAGCGGATCAACTTGCAAATACAATTCAAGCACACCCCAGTTTCCCCGAAGGATTGCAGGAAGCAACACTTGCCTCACTACAAAAGAGTTTACATTCTATAAACTAGAATCAAGCCCTATATCATGTCCTGCATGGTCTTATATAAATGAAAATAATCGCTGTTAGGATCGATGTTACGCGTTACAACTTTTAACGTCTCAGGATTGACTAGGTCTCTATAATCAATGCTGTATAAGCCCATATTGTTTGTCCCATCAGGCGCATCATGAACAGAAATCATCCTCCCAAACTGTCCGTTGGCAATAAGACTGAAAAGCCCAAGCCCTATTTGAGCTGTTAATGCCTGATCAAAAGCACAAGGAGGAACCTGTCTTAACTGGTGGCCCATTTCATGTGCTTTAAATTCTTTTTTATGCCCTGTCTTAGCACGATATTTTTCTGCACAGAATTTAGCAATCGCTTCTTCTAAATGCAAAGTTAAAAACAAAGTATGCCCATGCTCATCTTTGTTTGCGTCCTGCTTCATTGCTTTAGGAAGCCTATCAATCAATCCTTCGGCAAGGCATACAACCCCACCTCCAATCCCCCGATCTTCTCTTTTAATAACAACATCTACGACCTCTTCTACAAACCTATGAAGATCAAATTCCCCAGCCCCTAATTCTTCAGGAATACATGCCTTAGCAACTTTTCCGCTCATAACAGTTCCGGCGGTAATCCATCCTGCATTTCTCCCCATCATTTTAAGTACATGATAAACATCTGTCGCAATCCCATCATTGTAAAAACCATCAATTCCAACGCCTGCAGCATCCACCGCAGAAAAATATCCATAAGTCCAGGGGATTCCAGGAACATCGTTATCAATGGTCTTAGGGCCATGCACAGTCCCTCTAAAAAGGCGATCAGCCCTCCTCAACATAGCCAAAAGGTTTATAAAGTTAGATGTCTTTAAGGTGTCATCCCCTCCGAGCGTACTAAGGACACCAATTCGTAAAGATTCAAAAACATCCAAAACTTTATTAAGTCCTGCTGTTTTTTGGGGATCGTCAAGATCAGCAGGACATTTTATCTCCAATTCATCAGACAATTTTCCGGGGTTTGCTCTTGAAGATTTAAAAAGAAGGGCATTTTCAATCATCCCTCGCCTAATAAGCCCTTCTTCCGCACTAACAAAATGGATGTTTTGACTTAATCGATCAATTTCAACGTTTAAGGGGTTTTGAAATCCATTAAAAAATGCTATCACAGGAACTCCACACCTAAGAAACTGCCTGGCAGCAACAGAAAAAATTCTGTTTCCTCCTGAAGCTGGCCCACCCGAATGAGCAAAAGCCACCGTTAAATTTCTTTCTTTCATCTCCTTGATAAATGAACTATTAATTGTTCCTCTCTCTATAGGTATAATTTGCATAATGTTTCCCCTTTCTAAAAAATTAAATTTTATCTTCTTCGGAATCGATTCTAAAAAATTTCAGATTATTTTTATAATACATCAAAAAACAAAAAAAATTAAGCGTTTGAAAATCTTTTAAATTTCTGAGTATAATCCGCATATGCGCATCGCAATATTTGCGGATTCATATAAGCCTTATATCTCAGGAGTTTCTTGTTCTATTGACACATTAGTTAGGGAATTAAAAACCCTTGGCCATACTGTTTATATCTTTGCTCCATCATATCCAGGCCACAAAGAGCGTGATCCCAATATCTTTCGATTCCCCTCTCTCCCCACAGGTTACCCGAAATTCAGATTCGCAATCCCTTTTGTAAAAAATTTTCCACAAGTTGACATAATACATACCCATTCTCCGTTCCAAGCAGGACTGCTTGCGAGATTTCTGGCAGGAAGAAATGATCTTCCACTGGTCTACACGTTTCATACCCTCTTTACAAAATACCTCCACTATGCAAATTTTCTCCCCAAAAGATTTGCAAAAATGTCAATAGTTGCCTACTTGCAATCCTTTTGTAAAAGGGCGGATTTGATAATTGCCCCTTCAATGATGTCAAAAAGAGTTTTAAAAAAATGGGGGATAACCGCAAGATGCGAAATTGTGCCAAGCGGAGTTGCTTTTATAAATTTTAAAGGGAATGAATTTCAATCGCTAAAGGCGGAAGCACGCAGTTTATTAAAAATCCCAAACGAAGCAAAAGTTCTTTTAACTGTTTCAAGGATTTCAAAGGAAAAAAATATCTCATTTATAATTGAAGCTTTCGAAAAATTAAACAGAGAAGACTCTCATCTTGTTGTTATCGGAAATGGGCCGCTCCTCCCTGAGTTAAAAAACAAAAAGAGAAAAAATATAATCTGGGCCGGCGAATTTTCACATGAAGAACTTGCAAAGCTGTATTATGCGGGAGATGTTTTTGTTTTTGCTTCGACAACAGAGACTCAAGGGCTTGTCCTTGCCGAAGCAAAAGGGGCGGGATTGCCGGTGATAGCCCTTTTTGCCGGGGGGCTGGCAGATACGGTAAGGTCAGGAATCGACGGTTATTTGACATCCCGCAACATCTTAGCTTTTAACGAACATATAAACAGGCTTTTAAATGATGAGGGGTTAAGAAAGGCCATGGGAAGCGAGGCAAAGCGCGACGCGCAAGAAAGATTTTCCGCCCCCCATATTGCAAAACAGATTGAAAGCCTCTATAATTCCCTCTTGAGGTGACACAATGCCAAGACAAGGTCAAGGTTTCAAGGGATCAAGGTTTCAAGGGATCAAGGTTTCAAGTTATAAACATTTTTCTTTTAGCCTTTTTGTTTTAACCTTGCTTATTTGGCTTTTTGGTAACGGCGCATTTGCTTATTTCCCCTCCCCCGCCTTATCCGGCGCGTCAGGGCTGACAAGAATTCCGGATGCAACAGTAATCCCTTATAAGAATTGGAACATTGCCGCAGATTATGGGACAAAAACCGACAGTGCCGGAGTAAGCAAAACTACTTTTTCTTACAAATCCTCTCTTGGCGCTTTCTATAACATGGAACTGGGATTTATCGGGCAATTAGATGAAACAACCCAGCAATTAAAAGATGGAGTATACATAAATCTAAAATACAGCCCTTCGCTGGGAGATGGAACAGACCCCCTCCTTCTTGCTATTGGAGTAGAAAATCTTGCAAGCAAAAACGATACGGCTGTTTATATGGTTGCGACAAAACCTTTAATGCAAGGGCCTTTTTTATCTTTTGGATTTATGGCTGATTTCATAGAAGGGAAGTTCAGGCCGATGGGAATGGCGGGGATTGATATTCCGACGGGCTCTCTCTCTATTTTAGCAGACACTTTTTTAGGGGAAAAAGTCTTTCAGGTAAATGCTGGGGTAAGATTTAGGATTCTCCCAACTTTTACATTAGAAGGACGGGCCATTAACATTCTTGCGGGAGACGCGCAAGCAACCACACAAGCAAAAGACCCAAAACAAATTCTTGTCGGAATAAACTGGGTCAATCCTTTTTAAAAGACATTCACCCTTAATTTATATGTTATAATCTTTTTATGTCGGATAGCATTCTTCGTAAAATCGTAGATGAAATAGAAGAATATAAGCCAGGGAAAAATCCCGATACACAAGGAGTCATCAAGCTTGCCTCAAATGAAAACCCGTTCGGCCCATCGCCTAAAGCATTAAAAGCTATCGAGAAAGAGACAAAAAACCTTCAAATATATCCAGATCAAAAAGCAACTATCTTACGAGATGCTCTTTCAAAAAAATACGGTCTGAATAAAGATTTTTTTATAATAGGAAATGGCTCTGACGATATAATGCAAATTATCGGGGCAACGTTTCTCTCCCCGCAGGAAGAGGTCATAATTCCGGAAAAGACCTTCTCTGTTTATAGTCTTATTGCGAAAATTTTCGACGGCAAAATAGTCATATCAAAATTAAAAAGCAACGAAATTGATCTTGATGATATCACATCAAAAATCACCAACAAGACAAAAATAATTTTTATCGCCAACCCCAACAACCCGACAGGAACAATTTTTACAAAAGATAAATTTGAGAGTTTTTTAAAGAAAATTCCTGAGAAGATTTTGCTTGTCATAGATGAAGCGTATGCTGAATTTGTAGAATCTACGGACTATCCTGATACAATAGAACAGATAAAACAGGGGGGCCCTAATTTAATTGCTTTAAGAACATTTTCAAAATTTTATGGGCTTGCAGGGCTTAGAGTCGGTTATGGGGTCGGGGCAAAAGAATTAATCTCTCCAATGATGAAAGTGAAGATGCCATTTAACGTGAGCAGACTCGCACAAGCTGGCGCGGTCGCCGCGCTTAATGATCTGTTTTTTTTAGAAAAGACCTATCAAAACAATATTGCGGGTAAAAAATTTTTGTATGCAGGATTAGATGCCTTGGGTGTAAATTATAAGAAAACAGAGTCCAACTTTATTTTTGTGGATGTACAACAAGACGCGGACCCTCTCTTTCTAAAACTTATGGCGGAAAAAGTTATTATCAGGCCTTTGACCTCTTTCGGATTCCCTAAAGCTATAAGAATTTCGATTGGAACTCCGGAACAAAATAACAAGCTTCTAGAAGCCCTCAAAAATCTTATCTAAGATTTAATCCTAATCGGGGTTAATTATTCCACCCTTCAGGGCCAGAATCATTAGCCTTTTTAGGTTTAGGTTCTTCTTGTTGGATAGGGGTTCCTTGCAGTTGCGCGCGCGCAATTTCAGCAAGTTCCTGCCTAAAGGCCATTTTATCTTCTTTAGGAATATCAAGGTTAAGCATTTGCCAAATAGCATCTTTTGCTTCGTCATATTTGCCAAGCGCTAAATAAGTATTTTTCAGGCCCTCATATATCATCACTCCTATAAAAACATTACCTTGATAGAAGGTTAGCGCCTTTTTAAAAAGCTGTATTGCCCCTTCATAGTCTCTGGCAGAAAGAAAGTGGGCCGCCGTCCATTGTATTGCCTCTGCTTTTCTAATATCCGCGCAGTCTTGATTGCAAACCTCATCGCACAAAGCTGACGCCTCTTCCTTGGAAACCAATAGAATTAATAAAATCTTCGCGTCTACAAAATCAGGGGTTAGTTTCAAGCTTTCTCTCAAAGAGTTGAGTGCTTGCTCTTTTTCTCCATTATCAAAAAGCGCCTTGGCTTCCGCAAAATAATCGATACTCCTTGTGCGGTCAATGCAACGTACTATTTGATTATACTCAGTTAAAGGCTTATACTTTTCCCGGCGCATTTCAAAATCTCTATAAAGTTCCCTTCTTAATCGAAGAATATTTCTTGAGTCAGTAGCCCCTCCTGAATTAAATTCTTCCGTGGTGGAAGCGCTTAATGCTACCAATGTTGCTATTTTTATATCCTTTGTATGCCAAAGCAGCTTTAATGTCAGATCTTTATTCTCTTCAGACAACCCATCTATATGATTTGCCAAAAAGAGGACCCTTTCCAAGGCAGACATTTCAGAATAACTTACCCCTCCAGCTTCAGCATGAGCCAGGGCGCGCACTATGACGGGATCGCCCCAAACAGACTCTTTTACCAAAGAAATAGCTACAACCAGACCAAAAGGGAAATGGCTTGAATCAGCAATATCAATAAATACCCCTTTTGCCTGGATGGCCTGCAACATCCTTCCGTCAACAACCGAAGGAAAACGGGTTAATGATTGCAACACTGTAGCAAAAGATTTTGTTGCAACTTCTATTGATTTTTCCAGGAAAGCTCCACCATTTATTGCACGACAAATTTCCATGGCATTTTTCTGTAATGGATTCTCACGTTCTATCTCATTCACAGAGCCTGTAATGTTAGGGGCTTCACTTACCCTCCGTAAAGTCGCCGGTGGATTTCCTGGATTAAAAACATTTCGTATTGCTGACATAATTTTTCTCCTTCTTTTTTATTCAAAAGTTTTTTTCTGCTCTCTTTTTTATCGACAAAAGAAATAACAAATTTCACGCCGATTATTCTAATCGGGGTTCAAGATTTTTATGCTTTACCCAGAAAATAAAACGGGAGTGGGCTAAAGATAAAATCCTTGAAATTTTTCATACTTTAAAAAGATAACAAACTATACGGATGGATTAAGGAGAGGAATAAAACATGGCCCTTTTAACAAGCCCCACAAATCTTCTTAGGAATGGTTTAAATTTTACCAAGACCAGCTGGGGAAAGATTTATCGTAGCCCTTTAATACAAAACAACCTCCCGGCAACAATGCTTGGCGCTGCTAATAACGCGTTAATTGGCAGCTCAAGGGGGCTAAACAGCCACAAGATAGAAGGATTAGAAACTTTACTGGCAAGAACGCCCCTTATGCCGATAACTTATGCAGAAGCTGCTCCGTTAGCTGTTGAGGAAGAACTTGTTGCTGTTATAGAAGAAGAATTAACCCCCGCAGGAGAAAAAATAGAGCGTTTTGAGTCGTTGAGCGATGAGGACATAACTCCTTTAACTGAAGGAATTGAAGGGAATCAGGGATTATCTCTTTTAAGCGATACAACTATAGGGATAAAAATAGTAGGCCCGCCAACGGAAGGAACTTCAGCCTTTAATCTTTTGAGGATAATATATTCAAGCCCATATCAAGCAGCTGCTGTGCACAACAGAACAATTATGACCTTTTTGAGGGGAGCAGCCTTTAACAGAAGTTACCATAAATTGGATGAAAATTCTTTTGCACACAGACTAGTAGGCTATACAGTGGCCCCAGATGTTTTACCAGAAAATCCACCCATAATCGCAACAGGAGAACTTCAGCCGCAAAGCAGGGTAATAACATTTGTCCGATCACATATATTAGAGCTGATATCAAAAATGAACCAAAACCCTTCAAGCCTCAATAATGACAGATTTATGATATGCCTCTTATTTATATAATGAACCCCGATTATTCACCCCAGAATCAATAACTAACAAATTGTCAAACATTCCTCGAGCTATGAATAATCGGGGTTAACTGATTTATTTTTTTCTTTCAACCGAAATTGTACATTCGGTTAAAAGGGCCGCAACAGCGCCAACTGCAGCCAATACGGGAGCAAGGACTGCCCCAACAACGCCAAAGGTTAGAGGGAACCCTATAATAGTGTTGCCATCTTTATCCTTAATTGTTATTTTCCGAACATTCCCCTCTTTAATAAGCTCTTTTACTTTTTGCAGCAATAGTTCTCCCTGAACTTTTATCTCTTCTTTAATATCTTTTTTTTCATCTGTCATAAAATCTCTCCTTTTTTTAATTTTAGAAATATTGTACACTTATTTGCAACAATTACAAGCTTGCTTTTCTATGAAAACCAATTATTTTAAAAACAAAGTTATCATAATTACAGGGGCTTCTTCAGGGATAGGAAAAGAACTCGCATTATCTCTTGCAAAATACGGTGCCGCCCTCTCTCTTGCCGCCCGCAAAAAAGAGCTCATGCAAGAGATAATAAAACAATGCAGCCAGTCCGGGGGAGAAGCTATTTTCGTTCAGACAGACGTATCAAAAGAAGATCAATGTAAAACTTTAATAGAAAAAACTGTGTCTGTCTTTGGAAAAATCGATATTCTAATTAATAATGCCGGATTCGGAATACGCGGAGACTTTAACGAATTTGAGGATTTAAAATTGTTCAAGACTGTTATAGATGCCAATTTTTACGGGAGCGTGTTCTGCACAAGATTCGCCCTCCCATATCTTAAAAAAACAAAAGGACAAATAGTAGGAATATCAAGCATTCTTGGCAAGTTTGCAACAAAAGGGAACACAGCTTATTGTAGCAGTAAATTTGCAATGGCTGGATTTTTCGATTCTCTACGCCTGGAAATTCAGGATGATGGAATAGACATAACTATGATTTACCCGGGGCTTGTAATAACAGGTTTTGTCGAGAGGATGATTCAACTCGACGGGACATTAGTCGGAGAAGACGGGAAAAAATTTTATAACAACAAGATGATGTCAACAACAAGATGCGCAGAGATAATAATTAATGCCGTCAAAAAAAGAAAACGGCAGGTTGTTATGACCTGGTACGGAGTTCTTGGTGTTTGGATAAATTTAATCAGTCCCAAATTATCAGATTTTATCCTTAAAACCGTCAACAAAATTCATAGGATGAAACTCGGAAAAAGTATATAACTGTTAAATTCCACATAATGAAACTGATTTTCTTGCTTTTTATCTCCTTTTAATTCCGATTATCATAATGGGCTTGTTGCATAATAGCGGTTTTTGCAATTTGTCATCCCCGCGAAAGCGGGGAGCTACACGGGAATGACCATTATGCAACAGACCCATAATCATAGAGGTTAAATTTTACAATTTCAGAGAATGTAACTATTCAGTATTGCCAAACGGTAAAAGCCAAATAAAACAGCCCTCACCCAGTTTTTATGGGATTTAATTTGTTTTGTGCTTATGCGCCCTCTCCCTTTGGGCGAGGGATTGTTAAATATTCAATGATTTTTTAAAGTTTTGTTAAAATTATTCTTTTATCCTTTGCAATTTCTTTGTTTGAGAATCTTATTATTGTTATGCCTTTTGATTCTATTATTTCTTGTCTCAAATTATCATAATCTTTTCTTTTTAAATGTATATTTCCATCAATTTCAATGCCAAGTTTTATGGAATGACAATAAAAATCAAGGACAAAGCCTTCTATTACATGCTGTCTTCTGAATTTAAGGTTCATAAACTTTCTATTACGTAAAAATCCCCAAACAGTTTTTTCTAGTTCTGTTTGATTTTTTCTCAAAGCTCTTGCGAAATTTCTTTTAATTTCTCTCATAAAATTCTTAATGATTAAGTATAAATTATATATCTTATGAGTCAACCTCAATGCCCTCTACCTCTGGGAGAGGGCGAATATACTAGAAATATAGAATAAAGATATAGTTGGGTGAGGGAAAAATAGATAAATTTGGAAATACTGAATAGTTACCAGAGAATCAGTTTACCCTCATTCCATTCAATGATATAATTTGGTTTGAAGTAAGAATCAGTTTCTCTTCTTTGCCTCTAAAATCAAGCAAAGAGAAAGGATCCATTTATGGCTGTTCCGTTTTTTGACATAAAAAGGCAAATATCCTCTATTCGAAACGAGATAGACACGGCAATTTCAGAAGTTATAGACAACGGAGCTTTTATCCTTGGGCCCAAGGTTAAAGAACTCGAAGATTTTGCCGCAAAATATATTGGAGCAAAACATGCAATCGGCGTCGCATCAGGAACAGACGCGCTTATGCTCGCACTTAAAGCATTAAATATTAAAAAAGATGCCGAAGTAATCACGACGCCATTTACTTTTGTGGCAACGCTTGACGCCATAGAATTTTGCGGTGCAACTCCGGTCTTTGTCGATATAGATCCTGATACATTCAACATAGATACAAAAAAAATAGAAGCGGCTATTACCAAAAAGACCGAAGTAATCCTCCCTGTCCACCTTTACGGGCAGCCGGCAAACATGGAAGAGATGCTCTCTATTGCCAAAAAATACAACTTAAAAGTTGTTGAAGATGCAGCTCAAGCCATCGGGGCAAAATATAACAACAAATATGTAGGTTCGTTGGGAGAGGTCGGATGTTTTTCTTTCTTTCCGACAAAAAATTTAGGCTGTTTTGGCGACGGAGGACTCGTAACGACAAATTCTGATGAAATCGCAAAGATGTTAAGAATTTTAAAGGGTCATGGAAGCACAATTACTTATCACTACGATTTTGTCGGGCATAACAGTCGTCTCGATTCCATACAAGCCGCAATTTTACTTATAAGATTCAAATATTTAGAGGAATGGACAAATAAAAGAAGGGAAAATGCTAAACTATATAAGGAATTATTAAAAGATATAAAAGAAATCTCTCTCCCAAAAGAAGATCCAAAAATTTTTCACGTATACAACCAATTCACAATAAAAGTGGAAGCCAGGAATGAGCTTCTTGATTTCTTAAAAAGCAAAAATATCGGATGTGCCATTTACTACCCTCTCTCCCTTCATCTGCAAAATGCTTTTAAAAGCCTGGGTTTTAAAAATGGGGATTTCCCAATATCAGAAAAAACACAGGAATCGGTCATCTCCCTTCCAATTTTCCCTGAATTAACAAGGGAAGAGATTGAAGAAGTTGTTGATGGCATAAAAAAATTCTATGGCAAAAGTTAAAATAGGAATTGTCGGATGTGGGGTTATGGGCTCCTTTCATACAAAAACTGCCTCAGAGTTAAAAGAGGAAAAATTAATGGGAGTACACGATCCGATTGAAGAAAAAGCAAAAAGCACAGCGGAAAAATATGCAACAATTCCCCTCCCCTTCCTTGAAGAGCTTATGAAAAAAGTTGAAGCTTTAATTATTGCCTCACCAACCTCAACCCATTTCGAAATTGCAAAAAAAGCCCTAGAACAAGGGTTACATATACTGATAGAAAAGCCACTTACGCAAGATTCAACAAGAGGAGAAGAGCTTGTAAATCTTGCAAAGGCTAAAAATAAAGTTTTAGCCGTAGGAATGATCGAAAGATTCAATCCGGCTTTTTCAAAAGCTTTATCAATAGTAAAAAAAGAAAAAATTTTAGGGTTGGAAATTAAACGTTTTAGCCCTTTGCCTGAAAGGATCACAGATGCAAATGTAATTTGGGATGTAATGATCCACGATCTTGATCTTGCCGTGTTGCTTAGTAAAACAGAAGTAGATTCTATTAAAGCAACAGGAAAACGAGTAAAGACAAAAGCCTTAGATGAAGCAAATGCCACCCTTTACTTCAAAGATGGAATGATAGCAAAGATTAGCGCAAGTCGAGTAAAAGATCGAAAAGAAAGGATTATACAAATTACAACAGATAAAGCAATCTACGATGTAGACCTATTAAACAAAAAATTATATACAAGAAATTTTGACACTCTTATAGAAAAAACTGAAATAGAATTTAGGCTTGAAGACCAGCTAAAACTTGAACAAAAAGATTTTTGCTTATCTATTAGGAAAAATCGAAATCCAAGATGCTCTGGAAGAGAAGCATTATCAATAATAAAACTTACTGAGGAGGTAGAAAAACAATGCTCTTATCAATGACAGTATTTCTTGTCACTTTCACAATCATCGCGCTGGCCCATGAAGGAGGTCATTTCATTGCCGCCAAAAGAGCTGGAATGAATGTTAAAGAATTTGGAATAGGTTTTGGCCCAAAACTCTTTTCTAAAGAGATAAAAGGAACCACTTATTCGATAAACTTAATTCCTGTCTTGGCATATGTTAGTATCGCAGGGATGGATGACGTAAAAGGCTCCGATGAGTCAAATATTCCTGAAGAACAAAAATATTTCGCAAAACCTCCTTTTCAAAGATTTAAAATGGCTTTTATGGGACCGGCAATGAATATTTTTCTTGCTTTTATGACTTCATCTTTGATTTTTGGATTTGTCGGTATGCCAAAAGAATTATCGACACATATTGACCATATTCAACCCAATTCAATCGCAGAAAAAGCGGGACTAAAATACATGGATAAAATCATAGCAATAAACGGAGAAAAAATTACCCGAATGGAAGATGCAATAGAAACAATTCATAAAAACAATGGAAAAGAGCTAACGCTAAAAATCCAAAGAGGCGAAAAATTTTTAACAATCAAAGCCACTCCAAAATACGACAAGCAATTAAGGGTTGCTGTGTTGGGGTTCACCCCACTCCCTGTTTATGAAAGGGTAAATCCATTACAGGCGCTATATTATGGCGCACAGCAAACAATAGCAATGATCGTGTTAATGTTTCTGATTTTATGGAAACTACTAAGTGGAGCTGTATCTGTAAGAGATTTGGCAGGCCCTGTTGGAATTGCACAAATTACAGGACGATATGCAAGCTCAGGCGTTTTATCCTTTTTACATTTCTTTGCATTTTTAAATGTAAATATCGGATTTTTAAACCTGTTACCGCTTCCAGCATTAGATGGAGGACACATTGTTTTTGCCGCAATAGAAGGGATAACAAAAAAACGGGTTAGAGAAGATATTCAACAAAAAATTCATCAATGGGGATTAATTACTTTGTTAGCATTAATGGTAATTATTACAATAAATGATATTTTGAGATGGTTGAAATAGATGAACTCCGATTATCATAATCGGAACGGTTTCCTAAGATTTAAGGGGTAAAGAATACAAGGTGGGCTTGTTGCATAATAGCAATTTTTGCAATTTGTCATCCCCGCGAAAGCGGGGAGCTACACGGGAATGACCATTATGCAACAGACCCAAGGTTTAAGCAGGCAAGTCCTTGGCAAAGCGAACGCCAATATTCCTGTACTGACTTCCGGCTTTGGAGTAGTTTCGATAAAAAATCTCCAA
>MEUA01000040.1 GCA_001771505.1 candidate division WOR-1 bacterium RIFOXYB2_FULL_36_35 | reverse complement strand
AAAATTGCCCATCAGTCCCTCTCCCTCTGGGAGAGGGTGAAATGCCTACCAGTTCTCAAACTATTTCAAGATTGGGTGAGGGCAGAGAAACCCAGGATGGAAAATTCACAAAGTCATTATTTTATGTATCACAAAATTTTTATTGCACAGCGTTTTTTTGCTTAATGACAACAATTATTGGAAAATGCTTTTTTCTAGGAGAAAGTCAGGAGAGTATGGTTTATCATCTCAAGAATATCGACAATATCAATGTGTTGATGCTTAAAAAGGGAGTCCTTCACCCCGATTATTCATACCTAAGGAATTTTTTAATAGACTGTTAAAATTTTGTTAGTCTATGAATAATCGGGGTTCAGTGCTTTATAGCAGGGAAAGGTTCCTTTTTTGGTCGGGTTTCTATGATTGTTTACCTTTAATTTCATCTAGTTTTTTTTGTGCTGCTTCACGAACTTTTTCCGGATAAAGATATATGTTTTCACTCTTATAAGGATCATATATGTCAAGTGTGCTTAATGTTTGTTTTGCAGCAATTTCTTTTAATTGCTCTATCCTGATTGGCTTTCTTGAATAAAATTCAACCAATTTCATTCCTGCTGCTTCTCTTATTTCTTTGGAATAATAGAAAGAATAAAGTTTTTGCCGATCATCATATGAATAAGCGGAAGAAGAACGTTCAACTATTTTTTTTAAATCATCAATTTTTGCAGGATTGGTTGAGTAAGCTTCTATAAGTGTCATTTGAGCTGTTTTTCTAACTTCACTAGGATATGCAAACTGGGTATTATAGCTTTCTCTATCATTGTAGCTTAAAGGATATTGTGTCTCTATTATATGGGTCAACCCAGTTATATCAATAGGGTCTTGGGAATAAAAACTAAGTAATTCCATGCCAGCTCTTAATCTGCCTTGATAAGGATACAAACCATCAATTAAACCCTTATATTTCCATTTACCTGTTGATGACCAAGATCCTTCTGTTTTACGACTTTTTTCCACAAGACATTCTAGTGCACTAACATTAATGGGGTTATTTCCAACATAGAAATCGATTAATCTATTGGTTGCCGCTAGCGCTGCTTCTTCATAATAACAAAAACGAGGAGTTCGATAATCCCGGGAATCAGGAAGCTCTCCTGCAATGCTTTGCAATCCTTTTTCATTAACTGGGGTTCTAGCGTATATTTCAACTAGCCTTATTGTTGCAATGTCTCCAGGGGTTGGGCGTTTTCTATGATGTCCCCACTCTTGCCTAGAGTTTATTTCCCTTTCTTCATCTCTTCCATAAGGATGGCTTCTTGTTGCAATATCTTCTAAAGTTTTTAATTTATCAGGGGTATTTGAGCCTTTTGAGCAGACTTCAACTAAACCGAATATTGCTGCCTTTCTAACTTCTTCAAGATCACATTCTGCAATGGATTTTAATTTGCTTATTTCTAGAGAAGTTGTAGAATAAAAATTAACTAATATCATAAACGCTCTTTTTCTGCTTTCTTGAGGATAAACATATCTATCGAGGAAGTTTACCTTATGACGATCTGTTGCAATATGTTCTAATTCTTCTACATTGATAGGATGAGAATAATGTTCAACTAATTGACAAGCGGCAAGCTCGATGATATCTAGTGACTTAGTTCTTTCCCTTTGCCATGAAAAACTGTGGTTGTTGCTAATAGGATCTCTTGGTGGTTCAATTAAGATGATTTGTTTCAATCCTTGAGCACTGATTTTGTTATTGTTTATTGCTTTGATGATATATGTTGAAATGGGTAGCCATGTTTCATATCTTTGTTTAGAACTTTTTTGAGCTACTGCTATAAGTTCTCCTTCATAATATTCAGGATCGACCATAACGCAAATACCAACAAAAATTCGATAAATCTTTCCAAGCTCATGAGAAAAATATTGTCTACCACTGGAGCTTTTTTCGGTTTCTATAATCTTTCTTAATTCGCCAAACTCCATTAACGCTTCAGCATTATAACGGCTTCTTAAAAATGGATGTTCTACATCGGCCAAAGTATCTATCATGCCGAGAAAAATTTCCATTTGTCCTTTCCTTACTAAAAATTTGTTTACTAAATCCCTCCTGCCTATTTGTGATAACCTAATCATTGCTTCAAGTCGTAGGGCAGGGGGACGACTCTCATCAAGCATAATTTGTTGATAAAATCTTACTTGAGCTCTTGTTGCCGTGGGACTTGCATCACTAGCTAAAAGTTTTCTGTTTAGCATAAAATCTACAGGTTTTGCATATTCTTCTGGCCTTCTAGCGCAGACCGCTTCTAAAACTCCTACATATTTTGCATATAGTCTTTCTTTGCATGGATCAATTCCTTCATGTAAAAGACAATATGCTGCTTCACGTTGGGGATATACGGATGATTGATCTTCTAATTGGTGATGAATCATTTGTTCCAATAAATCTGCTAAATCTTCTGTTTCAATTCTAGATAAGCCAAAGAGTATCCCGTCAAAGAAAAGATCAAAAAAGAGATCATCTTTTCTACCATATCTAACAGCTTCTGCAAGAAACCTTCTTAGATTTTGGGTTCCTAACTGTTCCAATATTCTTGCTATCTGAAAACTGGTAAGATGACTCAATCTTAAAACAGCCGCAACTTCTGTCATGGTTCTCGAGACTCCAAAGATTAAATCACATGCTGATTCATAATCGCCTCGGGCCGATAAGTTTTGTGCCGAAGCTATAAGCGTTTCGGCTGGATTCATCACTCCAAATTCAAAATCCCATTCTCTTTGTGATCCTCCATCATATAAGACAATAGCAGTTTCCTTAGATCCTTCTCTTTGTGAAACAATATCTGGAGCCGTTGTCTCTGCAATAATTTCTATTCTCGGCCTTGCCATTCTTAGTGTTTGAATTTCAGCATTTGCCTTTGGTTTGAAAACAGATTTTTTATTTTTTTGGAATTCGTTTGGATTTTCAAAAATATCTGGTCGTGCTGAATGAAGTTCCCCAAGTATGCCTATCATTTTCTTATTTTCGACATCATCTTTAGCTACTCTAAAAAGGGCATTTAAAAGGTTAGACCCCTTTTCCCTGAGGGATAATTTAAAAAGGATGATCGCTGCCTTCCGTTGATCTTGAAAACCTCCTACATGTCCAGCGTGAGTTGTTCCAACGAATACTTGGCCGCGAATAATATCTAAGACTTCTTTAGCTCCTTTTTTTCTAGCTGTCCAGTATAGATAATCTGAAACTGCCGAAGGATCTCCAGCTTCGCAAAGTTTTGCAACCACAGGTTGTAGATGTTCATTATTAATAATTGCATCCGCAAATTGAGGAGATGTTCCGCTTCCAAAAAGAAGAAGAGAGGCAGAAGCCATATCTCCTTGAGCGACAAGTGTCTTTACTCTTTCTACTCTGACTTTCGGACTTAAAAACTCTTGCGGTAATTCCCTGTGTAGAACAAGACTAATAGTTCTTGGTGGGGGAGGCATTATTGTAGGAAGACCAGTAACACCTTCTTGAATATCCAATAGAAGATTTAAAGGTTTTGTCGGTTGATATTCTTGAACCATCTGTTTTTGAAGATTAAGTGTTTTTAAATCGACGGCTCTTTGTATCTCATTAGACGTTCCCATTACTAGGTTTTCATCTCTGTTATATGCGAAGCGAATATCCAGTAGATTTGCAAAGTAGCGAACTCTGTATTGGCATAGGTATAATTCTGTTGCTCTTCCCATGTCACTTGGTTCGATATTAGGAGAATCTAGGTTTCCAAGGTTTAGAAAAGATATTTGAGAAGGAGATAAATTTTGTAACCTCAATAGAGTTGATAAATTTTCATTAAGCCGCTCAAGACTTCTGTGGTTAAAAACTGAGGGTGTCACTTGAAAAGTTTCTCTAAGCGCAATTTGCATTATAAAATTGTAGGTGTCAAAGAATCTACGGACTCTTTGTGGCATAGTAACAGGTCTTGCATCTGGCAAAAGTCCTCTTATAACAGGTGATGTGATATTAGCTTTCATATTATTGATTTAACCTATACATATATCGTTAAAAAATACCTGAGGTTGCTTGTTCCTTTATGATAGAGGATATAACTCCATTTTAAAGAGGATTTTTTCTCTTAAAAAACGACAAAATAATAGAAAATAACAGAAGCTTTTTCTTTGTGGGTTTTCTCGAAAGTAAAAACTTTCTCATATAAAAAGAAAAACTTTCTCCTAATAAAATTAAAATCTTACATAATACAATCTTCTTTTTCTTTTAATATAAAACTTCAAAAGACAAGAGAAGAACAGTATAAGAGCAAAACAATGCGTGTATATTAATAGATCTTAGAGGGATAGTACTAGACTTATTTGATTGGCTTATATTCATTTTTTTACAGCCGAATGTTATTAGGTCGTATAATAGAAATGGTTTGAGATTTAATGGCTCTATTGGTTTGCAACAATTTTCAAATGCAGTCAGCCAACTATTAAAAATGGGCCTTTAAATAGTTGGCTGCGGGACTAGGATTTGAACCTAGATAGCATGCTCCAGAGGCATGCGTCCTACCATTAGACGATCCCGCAATTTAAAGATTAGAAAGTAGAAATTAGAAGATAGATATTTAATATTTTAACATATTTTGCAAGGCTTTGACTTGCAAGTTTTTTTGACCCTGTTTACCCCGATAAAGATAATCGGGGTGAATAATCGTGGTTCAAGTGGAAGGATTGTTGAAATTTTCAAGATAAATGGGGGATAAAAGATTATAAGAAAATAAGTAAAATAGGAGTTGTCTTAAGTGGCTGCGATTTATAATAATATGGAGACTAAAAGTTGGAAGATTAAAGCTTATGGTTATCACGATACATTTGCTTTAGATCGTGCTTCTAATCATAGAGAGACATTAATTGTTGTTTGTAATAATGGAAAGACATTGGCGGTTGACGCTCCTTCATATATTTATCCTGCCCTTGCAAATGATTCTGGGCTAGTCTCCGAATCACGTTTGACCAGATTGGATTATCTTGTTGTTACTCATATTGATGCGGATCATATAGGTGGCCTTGATACTTTATTGTGGGCAAAATATTTTGGCGAGCAATCTAAATTAAATTTGATTACACTCCCCAGTATACGCGATTTATTGTGGGATAGATTAAAAGGCGCATTTGGCCATGATCGCATGGAAGGGTCTTTATCTCCTAAGGTTTTTGGTGATTATATTAATTTTTTCCCGGTCAAGTGGGGGGCAAAGAGTTTTATTCCAGGATTTGGTTCAATTAGGGTGTTTAATCGATCTACTAAACATTCTTTGCATTTTGATACGTTGGCTTTTTGTTTATATGACCAAAAAGATAAAATCATTGCCGGCTTTTCGAGCGATACTCCTTTTGATGAAGAGCTGATATCTTTTCTTGCGCAACCTGGTGGCGTTATTTTTCATGAGGCTGGGGCATATAGGCCTTTAAGCTCAGCTCATACACATTTTTCCCAACTTTTCACATTGTCGGCAAATATTCAAAAGAGAATGGTCTTATGTCATATTCCTGAAGTCTTGGAAGACGATTTAAGAAGGGAGATAGTAGCAAAGGATTCATCCCTTAGGATCGCTGATGATTTTATGCCGGAGCATTTAGTTCAGTCAGTTGGAGCGAAAGGGCTCAAGGAGTTTT
The DNA here is from genome assembly GCA_001771505.1 of candidate division WOR-1 bacterium RIFOXYB2_FULL_36_35. Classification (NCBI taxonomy): domain Bacteria; kingdom Bacillati; species candidate division WOR-1 bacterium RIFOXYB2_FULL_36_35. The sequence goes on along the minus strand of MEUA01000040.1, from coordinate 60,709 downwards.
TTAAGGCTGACGCAGTCTATCCCGGGACTTTTGATCCGTTTACTTATGGACATCTTGATATTGTAACGCGTTATTTAGAGCGTTATCCCAAGGCTAAATTATGTATTATGACGGGGACTAACCCCAGGAAAAAACCGGTTTTTTCTCCTGACGAAAGAATTTTTCTTATAAAAAACAGTATTCCCGTTAATCTTCGAGATAGGGTGGAGGTCAGGAGTGATGACGGTGTTATAGCCGACTATTTATATGAGAATACGATTCCAGCTTTTATTAAAGGGGTAAGAGATGAGGCTGATTTTGTTTATGAGTCGACACTCGCTGCTTTAAACAGCAGGTTGAGCGGTGAGCCGATAACTTTACTTGTTCCGCAAACAGATCCTTCTTTGACAAGTGTCAGTTCAAGCAACCTGAAGATGTTGATTTCTTTGGGGATAAACCTTAATACTTATGCTACGTCTTTAGTCAGAGAGTCTTTACGGATACGTAATATGGGGCAGATGTTAATAGGTGTGACAGGAGGAATCGCTTCCGGAAAGTCGACTTTTTGTAAAGAGTTGTCTTCTTTTGGCCAGAAAAAAGACTTAAAAATTCATTTTATAAATTTTGACAAGTTTACGCGAATAATTTTAGGAAGCAAGGATAATGTCCCATTGTATTTTGGTATCAGACAGAAAATTGTCGACAGGTTTGGAAGAAGTGTTTTAAATGTTGATGATACTATCAATCATAAAAAATTGGGAGAGATTGTTTTTGATGACAGAAACTTATTAAAAGAGTTGACTGACATGATGCTAGAAGCTCTTTTGTATCTTTTTTCCAGAGAGTTAAGAGGGATTGGACCGGGGATTGTTTTGGTGGAGGGGGCAATTTTCATTGAGAGGGAATTAACCGAGCTAGTGGATAACAATCTTATAATTATTAATCTCCCTTTGAGTCTTCAAAGAAAGAGATTATCTGAAAGGGGTTTTGATGCCGATCAGATTGAACACAGGATATCAAGCCAATTAACAGGGAGTGAACGGGTTGAACGTGGAAAAATTATGCAAAAAGGAGAATATGATCGTTTGTTTGTGACCTTAGAAGGCGAGCATTCTTTTAATGTTGAAAATATTTATGATTTGTTGTTTTTTGAATATGGGAAACGAGCAAAAGTAGTACGTTAACCCCGAATATCCTAATCGGGGTGAATAATTGGGGTTGCCGAGAAAGTATATAGTTGAAAAGGAAAAAGGGGTAATATTTTAATGTCTGTTATAATAGGAACTCCGTTTATTCGATATTTAAAGGTTGGAGACTCTTTTCCGAGGAGAATCTCTTGCAATGGGGGAAACACTCGATATGATGTAGCTTATAAATCAGGTATTTTTTATGCGTATAGGAATCTTGATAATGCCTTACAGCCTCCTGTCTATATTTCAGCTTTTGATGCAAAGCAGTTTGGTCGTTTTTTATACCTTGTTTTTTATTCTAAACCTGTGATCATATCAAATGATGATTTTTTAGAAATTAGAGATAAATGGTTGTTTGATATTGAAAGGCTGGTAAGTCGAGAGCTTGTATCTGATCTTAGCCTTTTGTATAAGAACACTGCAGTTTGGCCTGTGCATAAAGGGGTTTTATCTTTTAGCTTTGTTGGAGAGACCGAAGGTATTCCCGGATTGGAATTCTCAAAGGTTTGGGGGAAATTTTCTATCACCAGTGGTTTTTCTGATGAATCTGCGATGAATTTACTTTTAAATGTTTTAAAGAGAATAGAACATTTTGCGGATTATTTGGCAAAAAATGAAATTAGTATCAAATAGTGTTTATTTGTTTAACCCAGATTTTCAAGTATTTTTAATGCCTCTTTATAAACTTTTTTATTTGAAGCTATATAAGTTTGTTTTACCCTGAGGTTTTTGTCTCCTTTAAAATCCGTGAAAATTCCTCCGGCTTCTCTTACAAGCAACATTCCTGCCGCAAAATCCCAGATTTTATCATTAAATTCAATCTCTATTTCAGCTTTTCCTTCAGCTATATATGTCAAACTTCTTACGGTTGAACCGAGCATTCTGAGATTAAAGGTTTTTAGGGATAATTTTTTTAATGCTTTTGACATTTTTTTAGGAGCTAGTTTTATTGTGCTGTCATATATCATTGTTGAATTTTTTAAATCCTTATTTGAAACTTTTAATCTTTTTCCGTTTTTAAATGCGCCTTTCCCTTTTTCTGTTGTATAAAGCTCATTTGTGAGTGGGATAAATATTACGCCTGCGACAATCTCCTCTTTGTATTGAATCCCTATGGAAACTCCGAATATCTCTATGTTGCGGATATAATTGTGTGTTCCATCGATTGGATCTATTATCCATGTAAAATTTGAGTTGAAGTTTAAATTGTCGCTCTCTTCTGACAGAATATTATCTGTCGGAAACCTTTTTTTTATAATATCTATTATTATTTTTTCTGATTTTAAATCAAACTGGGTAACCAAACTGCCATCTTTTTTTGTTGATACCTTTGTTTTTTTTTGAAAGTTTTCCGCAAGCATTTTTCCGGCTTTTTTTGCCGCATAAATTGCAATTTTACTCCGATTATTCACCCCGATTAGGGAATCGGGGTTCATGCCTAAGGATTTTCTGAGCAGCCTACTAGAATTCTGTTTGTCCATGAATGATCGGGGTTCAGATCTTTTCTTTAATTCCTTCATGATTTTATTATATCATAACGCATTTATCCTGAGGGCTTGTTGCGTAATGATAGTTTTTGCAATTTGTCATCCCCGCAAAAGCGGGGATCCATCTTAACCCCGATTATTATAATCGGGGTTGTTTTATAAAAAATAGATTCCCGTTTTCACGGGAATGACCATTATGCAACAGACCCCCCGATTATTCATACGAAATTTTAAGCGCCGATAATGATAGTCGGGATTTATGTAATAGCATGTACTTTGTAGCAGTAGCGCTTGACTTTTGTATGTGTGGGTATATACTCCTTATAAAATTAGGTATAAGATAGGGGAGGCGACATACTTTGAGATATGCAACCTTTGTCTCTGTTCTAGTAGTATTATTGTATTTTGTTGCGGCACTGGTGTTTATCGGGTGCAATCAGGCGCCGTCTCCTTTTTGATAATCGGGGTTAATATATCAGATTAAAGAAATATCCAATACAAATTATTCCAATTGTGACTATGCTAAAGAAGATCAGCAATAGTCTTGTTTTCATGACACTTTTTAGCATCACAGCTTCAGGGAATGAGAGCCCCGCTACAGCCATCATCAACGCTAAAGCGGTTCCGGTTGCTATCCCTTTTTGAGTAAATGCGAAAATTATCGGGACAAGAGTTGAGCACCCAGCATAGAGTGGCACTCCGATTAATACCGCTATGGGGACGGCAAAAAGAGACTTTGATTTTATATGTGTTGTTATAAAATCAGTTGGTACATAGCCATGGATAAAAGCTCCGATTGCTATTCCTATTAGAATATATGGAAAGATTCTTTTTAAAATCGAAGCTGTTTCAGAAATTGCATATTCTAGTTTGCCAGATAAGGTTTTAGGCAGATATTCTTCTTCGGCTTTTTTATCAACGCCTATTATATCTTTATCTAATCCAGTCCTTTGTAAAATCATTCCGCCTACAATGCCAAGCAATATTCCAAAAGAAGAATATAGTAACGCTGTTTTTAATCCAAAGGTTCCAATCATTAAAACAAATACTATTTCGTTTACAAGGGGGGATGTGATAAGAAAAGCAAAAGCGACTCCTATTGGGACTCCTGCTTTTGCAAAGCCTATAAATATCGGAACGGATGAACATGAACAAAAAGGAGATATAGCGCCAAATAAAGAGGCAATAAGGTAACTTAAGCCGAATTTCTCTTTCGAGAGGATTTGTTTTATATTTTGAGATGAAAGATATGTTCTTAAAAAACTGATAATTGTTATTATTATAATTATAGAAAAAGTTATTTTTAGTGAATCGTATATAAAAAAATTGACACTTTGACCCAAAGTAGATGCGGGATTAAGCTTAAACAGACCAAAAGATATAATATCCGCTATATATTGAAACATTTTTATTTCTCCTTGCAACAGCAACCGCTGCTTTTTCCACTGCAACAGTTGCTTTCTTTATTTCCTAGGCCCAAAAGTGTTGCAAAAGAAAACTTTTGTTTTATGTTTGTTGATTTGCATTTTGGACAAAAAAACTTCTTAGGATCTTTTTCCTCTTTTTCTTTAATAGACGCGTTGATTTCAAACTTAGAGTTGCAACTTTTACATAAAAATTTATATGTTGGCATTTTTTATTCCTCCCTTTTTAATTTAGTAAGCAGTTTATCTCTTTTAAAAGCTTTTTATATTCTTTATTGTTAATTTTGTAATATGTAAAGTTTCCTTTTTTTGTTGATATTAATATTTTGATTTTTGTGAGTTTTTTTAAATGGTGGCATATCAGGTTGTGAGGGAGATTTAGAAACTCTCCTATCTTGCAAACACACTTTTCTGATTTTTTAAGCAAGCAGATGATTTTTAGCCTGTTTTCCTCTGAAAGAGCCTTTAACGCTTTTACAAGCGGGGTTAGATTTATGTCGCAGCACCTCGGTCCTTTATTCATTATATATATAATAACATTAATTTTTATCTATGTCAATATGTGTTGACATGCTTATTGTTCTTGCGCTCTGTCTGCTTGGCTTGGTATCATTAGGGTGTAAATTATGATTTTATTAAAACGCTTTATAATTTCATTTATGCTTTTTGATAATCTGGTTGTACAATCTTTACGGCATATATTTCCTGCTCGACATAAAATAGGCGGTAAATGCAAGCGATGCGGCAGATGTTGTGAGGAGATACTTCTTCGTGGGACAAATAGGCAGATAAATAACAAGCTTTTTAGAAATATAGCAATTTCCTTTATATCCTGGCTTTATGGTTTTTATATTTTATATGTGGATTATGAAAAAAATTACTTGGCATTTTCATGTAAACACAGGGGGAAAGATGGAAAATGCCAGAACTATTTTTGGAGGCCTTCGATTTGCAGGAATTATCCGATTTTAGATTACTTTGATAAACCAAAACTTTTACCTTGGTGCGGTTTCATCTCCATATCAAAAAAATAATTTGGGGAAGAAACTTTAAGCCTCTAATCGGGGTTTATTCAAAAGTGATAGGCAATCCAAGAGCTTGTTTTAACTTGATGTTATAAGCATCGGCTTTTTCTTGCGCCATGTCCGGATCTATATAGTGTTTTTGAGGAGAATTAAACGCGCTAAGTAAAAATCCCACAGCTGTTATTATCCCTCCTGTTGTTACAGAATAGGAAGAATTATCCGTTCCTGCCGATAGTAACATATATCCTATCCCTCCGAGGCTTATAACATTGCCAATAAATCTCATTTTGTCTTTGTTATTTTCTTTTTCTTTTATTTCAGCGGCCAATTTATAATCTTCTACCAATGAGAGAAATTCGTTATCAGAAAGGGTCTTAATGCCCCCTTTAACAATTATCCAGTCTTCTATCTCTTTTACTTCTGACCTTTGGTTTGATAACGTGGATCCATATCCCCATGTGGAGGAGTAAGCTTCTTGTGTGTATGTTGTAGTGTAAAAATCTGTTTTACTATAACCTGTATTTTCGTTGACCAGGCGTTTTTTTACTAAAATCTCAATTTTATTTCGCTTGTAATTAAGCTCGTTAACATATTGATTTTCCTGTGGGCTTAACGCAAAACCTGTTGAGATTAAATTTAATAAAATTAATAATAAAGCAGCTGATCTTTTCATAATTATAAATAATTATATCACTTAACCCTGATTATTTACAGACTAACCAGAAAAATTCATCCCGATTATGGGACTGTTGCATAATGGTCATTCCCGTGTGGATCCCCGCTTTCGCGGGGATGACAAATTGCAAAAACTGTCATTACGCAACAATCTCATAATTATAATCGGGGTTCAGTCGCAGGTTTCCTCGACAAAAAAAAGGCCAGGGTTTTAATCTGGCCTTTAAAATAAACAATATGAACTCCTATTATGATAATCGGGGTGAAATTATTTTTTCTTATTCACTTTTTGTTGATTCATCATAGACAGCTTTGCCGACATCTTTTCTGAATTCTTCTCTTCCTTCAACCCCGCGGATATCTTCCTTTGTTTTCCCTGATTGTTTGACAACCTCTTTTCCTACAGTCCTTCTGGTATCCTGTCTCCCTTCAACCCCACGGATATCTTCCTTTGTTTTCCCTGATTGTTTAACGGCCTCTTTTCCTACCGCTCTCCTGGTTTCAGTCCTGCCCGATCTACCTCTATAATCTTCCACTGTTTTGCCTGATGCTTTGAGCGCTTCTTTTCCTACAGTCCTTCTGGTATCCTGTCTCCCTTCAACCCCACGAATATCTTCTGTTGTTTTGCCCGATTGTTTAACAACCTCTTTTCCTACGGTTCTTCTGTCATCTGCCCTGCCTGATCTCCCTCTTGGGCTTTTTTGAGCGGATGCTGCCATTGCAAAGATTACAAAACAGAATACAACACAAAGCGCGGTTAATTTTTTGCTATTCATAAAAACCTTTCCTCCTTTATTGATTTGGTTACTCATTATATGTTTGTTATGTTGATTTTGTCAAGGTGACTGACAGGTGAAGACTTTTCTTTTTAAGTTTTTCAAAATAAAGTTTTTTTGGCAGGAGAAAAGTTCGTAACAAACAAACTTTTCGGATGACAACAAAAACTTTTATTTTGAACATTTGACAACACTGACATTGTACTTTTTAAAATCTTGACTCTGGATAGTACCATCTGATAGGATAAAAGAATGTCTGTTGATCCCTTAATTGAAACAGGTAAGAGGGTTATTGTATTGGGTGGAGGCCCTAATCGTATAGGGCAGGGGATTGAATTTGATTATTGTTGTTGTCATGCCTCTTTTGCATTAAAAGAGGAGGGGTATGAAGCTATAATGATAAATTCAAACCCCGAGACCGTTTCTACTGACTTTGATACATCAGACCGACTCTATTTTGAGCCTTTAACTTGTGAAGATGTTTTACACGTGGTAAAAAGAGAGAAACCTATCGGAGTTATTGTTCAATTTGGCGGTCAAACTCCCCTTAATTTGTCCTGGAAATTAAAAGAGGCGGATGTTCCGATCCTTGGAACTTCTGTTGATTCAATTGATCGGGCGGAAGACAGAAAACTTTTCCAGGCCCTTCTTAAAAAATTAAAGCTTACACAACCTCCTAACGGAACAGCTGTTTCCGCGGAAGAGGCAAAAAACGTCGCCCAGGAGGTTGGATATCCTGTTGTTGTTCGTCCTTCATATGTTTTAGGCGGTCGCGCAATGATGATTGTTTATGATGATGCTGATCTTGAAGAGTATATGAACAAGGCTGTTATCGCATCGCCCAAAAAGCCGATTTTAGTTGATAAGTTTATTGAAGACGCGATTGAAGTTGATGTTGATAGCGTATCAGACGGGAAGGACTCTATAATTTGTGGAATTATGGAGCATATTGAAGAAGCGGGCATTCATTCCGGAGATTCTGCTTGTGTTATACCGACTTTTTCTCTGTCAAAAACGATGCTTGATAAAATTCGCAAGGCTACACATGCTTTATCAAAAGAGCTTGAAGTTGTAGGCTTGATGAATATTCAATATGCTGTTAAAGGCGATATCTTGTATGTTTTGGAGGTAAATCCTAGAGCATCTCGAACCGTCCCCTTTGTAAGTAAGGCAACTGGCATTCCATGGGCAAAAATCGCCACAAAAGTTATGGTTGGGAAGACATTAAAGGAACTTGGAATTGAAAAAGAGGTTATTCCTCCTTATTTTTCGGTAAAAGAGGCGGTATTTCCCTTTAATCGCTTTCCCGGAGTTGATCCTGTCCTTGGACCTGAAATGAAATCGACGGGAGAAGTTATGGGGATAGACTCTGATTTAGGGCTTGCTTACATGAAGGCTCAAATTGCCGCGGGGCAGAAACTTCCTATGGAAGGTAAAATTTTTATCTCCGTTGACGATAAACATAAAAGATCAATAGTCGGACTTTCAAAAAGGATTGACACTTTGGGATACAAAATTGTTTCGACATCCGGTACTGCTGATGTTTTGCGTAAAAATGGTTTGGAGGTTGAGGTTGTAGAAAAACTTGGGGAAGGGAGGCCTAATATTTTAGATCTTATCAAAAACAATGAGATTAAACTTGTTATAAACACTCCAGGAGACAAAAAGACAAAGGTTGATGAGACCAAAATACGTTCAGAAGTTATAATGCGGATGATACCCATTGTCACCACTCTATCAGGCGCCCGCGCGACCGTAAACGGTCTGGAATCCTTCAAGAAAAAAGGTTTTGGCGTAAAGGCTTTGCAGGATTATCATTCTTGACCCCGATTATTTTTATCGGGGTGAATAATCGGGGTTAACAAGACTTGTTGTTGAAAGCGTCTTGTCAATCCTTTTTACTGTTTTTTCTTTGCCTAAAACTTCGATAACATCATAAATACCCGGAGATTCCGTGCGGCCGGTTAGGGCGGCGCGGCAGGGGTGGATAATTACGCCGAGTTTTACTCCTCTTTCTGCTGCGAGACCCTTAAAAGTCTTTTCGAGTTCCTCTTTGTTGAAAGGTTCGACTTTTGGAATTTTTTCTCTCAATTCTTTTAAAATTTCGATAGCCCCTTCTTTTTTTAGATTATCCAGCCCTTTTTCCGTAAAGCTGAAATCATCTTTAAAGAAATATTCAGTTAGTCCTACAATGTCGGGAATAACAACAAGCCTATCCAAAAAGAGAGCTACTATTTTTGATATATATCTTATATCATGGTTTTCATATGCATTTATTAAAAGGGGTTCGCAAAGGTCAACAATCCTCTCAGGAATGGCCTTCCTTATATATTGGCCATTTAACCAGTTTAATTTTTCCATATCAAATATGGCGGGGTTTTTGGTGACCCCTTCCAAAGAGAACATTTTTAAGAGTTCATCCCTTGAAAATAGCTCCTCATCTTTGTGTCCCCACCCGAGACGAGCCAAATAATTAATCATAGCTTCCGGCAGATATCCCATATCTTTGTAATCAATTACAGATGTTGCCCCATGGCGCTTGGATAATCTTTTTTTATCATTTCCTAAAATCATGGGAATATGCGCGAATTTTGGCAATTTAAACCCGAACGCTTCATACAAAACTATCTGTCTCGGCGTGTTTGACAGGTGGTCGTCTCCTCTAATAATATGAGTTATTTTCATTAAGTGGTCATCTACTACAGCTGCGAAATTATAAGTTGGAAAACCATCCGATTTCATGATGACAAAATCATCGAGCAGATCGCTGTCAAAGACAACTTTTCCCCGTATTAAATCGTCTATCTCTATTTTTATAGAGGGGGGCATAGAAAATCTTATAACATAAGGAAGATTGTTTTTTATTCTTTCCAACGCCTCTTCTGTTGTCAACCTTCTGCAGTTTTGGTTGTATTTTGGAGCCTCTTTTTTCTCTGCCGCTTCTTTGCGCTGTCTGTTAAGTTCTTCTGTCGTGCAGAAACAATAATAAGCTTTCCCCTCTTTTAAAAGTTTTTCGGTATATTCTTTATAGATGTTTAATCTTTCTGTTTGCATGTAAGGGCCTAAATCTCCTCCTGTTTTTGGCCCTTCGTCCCAGTCCAATCCTAAAAAGCCCATACCATCATAAATTGCTTTTATAGCTTCGTTTGTTGATCTTATTTTGTCTGTGTCTTCAATCCTCAGGATGAATTTTCCTCCCTGAATTCTTGCAAACAACCAATTAAACAGAGCTGTGCGGGCTCCTCCAACATGAAGCGCTCCTGTTGGGCTTGGCGCGAATCTTGTGCGGACTGTCATTTCTCTTCCCCCTTTAATATTATATAATGAACATCTTTAGGATAGTCCATATTTAATTCTTCTTTTGCTGTTTTTTCTATTTTTTGAAGGGATTTTTCAGATGCGAAGTTACTTTTAAGTATCCTGTTTTTACTTTTGAGCTCTTTTTGTTTGATTTTTAAATTTGCCACTTCATACTTTATGGTTATATTTTTTGTATATATATATAAATGTAGCAGGATTAAACATAAAATAATCCCTGACAATATAATGTAAAGTGTTTTTATGTTGAAAGATTGCTTTCTTTTCATGGTGGTTCTTAAATAAGGCTTATTTTCTTCTTTCAATATATTTTTTTATAGAATCTAAAATTAATGAAGCATCATCTATACATTTTACAGCATCATCTCTTGAAACTTTTTTTTCATAATCATAATCACCTATTTCTCTATTTTTCCAAAGTTTCTTGATTTTATTTGCAAAATCAGAGGGGAAAACCCCTTCTTTAATAAAACTTTTTGAAAATCCACCTATGACACCTGAATGTTTTGAAAAGGAAAGATTTTTAGTCAATAAAACAGATTGCAGTATATGAAAGACGGCATAATAAGAACGAGAGGCTGAAGCTCCATAGCTTCCTATATCAAGCAAAGCTTTAGCATCTTCTAACGCTCTTTCTGATTTTTCAATCATTAAAGATATCTGGAGAGAAAGTTCTTCATTCATTTATAGATATATTCCTTCTTTTTTGGCGTTCATTAAAAAAGGTTCATATTTTCTTTGATTAAACTTGTATTCTTCTGTCAAGAAGGTTGAAAATAGGATGTTCTTTTCCAATAACAGTTTAATTTCAATTTCATCAATAAATTTTTCATCTTGGCTTCCTATTTCGTCAACCAATAAAATACAATCATAATCTGATTCAGGAGAAGCATTTCCTCTTGCTCTTGACCCAAAAAAAAGGATTTTTTTTAAGCGCTTGCCAAAATAATCTTTTACATTAACTAAAAACTCCCTTACATTTTTATCTTTTTTTAGTTCCATATGCTTTTATTATACAACATTTTTTATGAACGTGTATCTTGCCAATTTATTGATGGTGTATAAATAGTTGTGTAAATTGTCATTCTGACGAAAGTCAGAATCCATTTCTCTAGTAAAACATAGATTCCTGCTTCCGCAGGAATGACATAAATAGAATTTACACAACATTCTTGACACTATCAATTTATTTGTCTCAAGTATTTTTGTTTTGTTTTTTTGAATTTAAAAAAACATTGAAATTCTAATTTTTTTCATACGATAAAAAACTATGGAAGTGTTGAAACAGATAAGTTTTTGCAAACATACGACTAAATCCCGATTATCTTTATCGGGACGGCTTCCAAATTAGTTTTGATTCATTGGAAATCGGTCATTAAAAATAGGAGGAAACAAAAATGAATACGAGTGTAAATTTAGTTAGGTTTGTAGTAGGCGGTTTGGCAAGAAGGGTGGTCTCTGCTGCCGCAAAGAAAGCATCTTTATCTGTTGGCGTTATCGCGGCCCGCGCGCAGTTTTTATTTATTGATCCTCCTCAGACACTTATGGTTGCAACATGTAATACGAAAGAAATTATTTTTGCAAATTTAGGGGCTGTTATTACAGGACTTGAGGGGCATGATAGAGAGTTAGCACAGAAATTTGAAGCTGAAATTGATAGTATTAAAGGTTTAGTTAATGGGTTTATATCGAAGTTGGTCACGGAGTTAAAGAGAGAGATGGGAGTTGATGCGGTTGATTTTAACTTGGATGAACATGAAATATCCCATGCTTTTGAAGATTGGTTTGAAGCCGCAGATCTATCAAGATTATCTGACAAAGCGCAAGTTGATGCATTAAAAGCATTATTGAGAGATCATATTGGATTAGAAGCTGCTAATCCAGAAGATCAAAGACATATAAAGGCATTGGACAAAAAACTGGCTTCAGATGGCGTTGTTGGTCATCTGGCTAACAAGATGCTTGATCTCTATTCAAAAGTTGAAGCGTTCTCAAGAGAAAAGGCTCTTGCTGTTCCTCCAAAGGCAACCTCTAGTGTTTCTGGAGGAAAGAAAGTTGGCGGAAGTCCAACTTCTAAGCCTGGTTCACAATCTAACGGAAGATAATTAGATGCTGAAAAACAGATTATATTTTCTTTATAATAAAATTGTCTCTGCTAACATACAGAATGTTCCTTCTGCTGCAAATGGTGCGGGGGATGTTGAAATACCTGAATTTTTAACTCCATTTCAAGAGATGTTTAACCTTGAAGAAGTAGATCCTGTTATTGCACGTGATAAACAGATAGAGGATATATTGTCTATTTTGGCAACTGACAGCAATGGGAATGTAATGCTTTTAGGTTTTCCCGGGACAGGAAAGACTGTTTTAGCAAAATATATTGCAAAAGAGTTTATGGAAAAACAGATGGATCCTGCTTTTATCACTGGAGAGGCTAATTCTACAATTGAAATAATGTATATGGATGCTGGAGACCTGTCTGCTACGAATGGGAGTGCTGCTGAAAAAATAAAACAGTTAAAAGCATATTTAAAGAAAAAGCCTAATACATTGATTTTTGTTGATGAAGCACATTGCTTAGGGAAGACAGAAGTTGGAGATTCTTCTCCAATTATTGAACTTATGAAGCCGATGTTGAATGATCCTAATAGCCATTTTATTTTTGCGACAACAGTTGAGGAACATAAAAAATATTTATCTATAATTCCTGCTATGGATAGGCGTTGGACTATTGTGCCGATTCCAGAGGCTACACCGAGTTTGACAAAGTTAATCTTGCGCCAGCATAGAAAGACTATGTTGGCAAGATCAAAATATGCTGCGCTACCTGTTACTCTTGAAGTTCCTGATGCCATGGTAAATCTTATAGTTGAGTTGGCTGTAAGATATATTGATGCTCAGCGGAGTGGATATAACCCTTCTCGTTCAATTAAACTTTTGGAACAGTCTGTTTCTAGGTTGACGACAAAAAGTAATATGTTGAATGTTAGTTTTAGGATGACTTGTAATAATTTATTAAGGATATTTAATGAATATTTAAGGGCATTGGAACAGAAAGATGAGAGATCAGCAAAAGACTGTTTGGATTATTTGTCAGAGAATATTAAAAAGTTTTTAAAAGATAAAAAAACAGCTGAACAGGAAGGGGCGTTGGTGTTAACGGAAGATATTGTTTATGAAGCGCTTGCTGTTTTGACAGGACTCCCCTCTAAAGATTTTGAGGCTTTAGACAGAAAATTACTGGACTCTTTAGTTGATGAATTGAAAAAGGAGGTTGTGGGGCAGGATGTGGTTATGGAGACTTTATCTACTCGTATTAAAAGGGCAAAACTGGGACTTTCAGACCCCAAAAAACCTCTTTTTGTTGGCCTTTTTGCAGGGAAAACAGGTACCGGTAAAACTCAAACTGCAAAATGTTTAGCTCGGGTATTATATAAAAACGCAGATAATTTAGTTGAAATAAATGGTGGAGAATATGCTGAAAAGCAAAATTTGACTAAATTGACAGGTGCGACGGCAACTTGGATTGGATATGGGGATCCTTGTGTTTTTGATAGAATTAAAGCAAAAGGAGGTCAGTGTGTATTTTTGATTGATGAATTTGAAAAAATGCATCCTGATGCTCAGAAGGTTTTGCTTGGAATTTTGGATACGGCTACGGCTGAAACAGGAAAGGGTGAAGTCATTGATTTTAGAGAGACAGCTGTTATTCTTACAAGTAATCTTGGAAGTGAGAGATTAATATATACAGGTATGGGTGAAATTGATGAGGGGTTTGATGAATTGTTAGGGTTTCGAAGAGAGACCGTTTCTGTTATAGAGGCGCTTGCAATAAGATTTGCGCGCGATAGTGAAATTTTGCAACAGGAAACCAGATTTGATGAAGCAGCGAAAGTTTCTGAAAAGGAAGCTTTGGTTAGAAGGTTTTTAACTGAGCATACTGATGATCTGCAACGAGGTGTTTTTCCTGAAGGAGACAAGACAGGCTTAGCCCAACTTGATACTCTTTTGGATGCGCGTAGCCGTGGAGATAAAGAGGTTTTTGCAGCTGTTAATCTTTCAGGGTCTGAAAGATATGATAAGTTGTTATCTTCTCATCGTAGGCTGGTGTTAGAAGAGTTGAAGGAAAAAAGGGAGTTGTTTGCTGTTGGGATAGGTAGCCCTGGTGAAGGGGATGAAAAAGCTCCCTCTCTTAAAGCATTGGATACATATCTTAGTAGTTCTAAGGAGAATATTTCTAAAGGAGATTATCATTTAGATACTCTTTCTGCTGTAAGTGAATTAGCTGAAATAAGAGGATGGTTAAATGATCGGGCAGAGAGTGATAATGCATTGGCTGAACGTCGTCGTATTGTTGAAGAAAGGGCTGCAGAACTCAAAAGAATAGAAAAGGAAAATGCTAAGATAATTCGAGAGGCATATCAAGTTGCAGGCTATAGGCCTGAGTTTTTAGCTCGTATTATGGTTGGTGGAGGAATTTTTGCTTTTAATAGTATTAGCATGGAGATGGCACAGGCGATTATACGGATAACGGCCAGAAAATTTATAGAAGAACAGAAGAAGATGAAAAACTGTGATGTGGAAATTGCTGATGAGGTTTATGATTTACTCATAAAAAAGGTTCCTGACTTAGAAGATCGTGGCGGACGTGGTATTGAAGAGATTTTTGGCAATGAAGTAAGCGATAGACTGGTTAAAGCTTTTGAGTCTAGCTCTAAATCACCAAGCAATACAAGAGTTGTTGTATCTGTTGATAATGAAGCCATTGAAGTAGATATTGTTGAATTAGGAGATCCTGATTTGTCTCTTCTTCCCGATCAGGAGGGTGAAGCAGGTGGATTGGTTAAGCATTTTCATGATCAGGCCGTCGCACTTAATCAGGTTTATGCCAGTTATGATGTATCTATGGAAGAGATAAGACGTTTGTTAAACGGAGAAAAAATTGTTGATCGTGGAACATCCCTTGACTTTGAGCCATCGGAAATAGCTCAGGGAGGAAAACTTATTACCGCTGTTGAAAAGACGACGGTTAACTTTAGAAAGACAGCTGCTTCTATTGGATTAAAATTATTCAGTCAGCACTTAGGGGATATTGGTGTTACAGATGACTTTGCTACAGCGGCGCAAGACGTTGCTAAAGGTTTAGTAAGCATGGCGGCCAAAACCCTGTTTGATTATAGTCTTAGGACCGATTTTGGCAAAAAACAGGAAAGCTTTGATTCTTTGGCTAGAAGAGGCAATGGGGATGAAGTTTTTATTAATAGGGTTATAACAGCGAAAAAAGCTACAAACAGCCTCTGTGAATGGGATCTTTTATCTGGAGATAAAGTTCGTTTTAAAATTTCTATCCCGTGTAAATTG
This sequence comes from candidate division WOR-1 bacterium RIFOXYB2_FULL_36_35, assembly GCA_001771505.1. NCBI lineage: Bacteria > Bacillati > candidate division WOR-1 bacterium RIFOXYB2_FULL_36_35. The sequence continues at coordinate 45,474 of MEUA01000040.1, read as the reverse complement.
ACAGATAGGGAGTTAAAACTGATGAAACTTTACTCTGAAAAGGCTGTAAGTAATTCAGCAGCTGCGCGAAGGATTGTGGAAGCTGCTAATGCGGAGGGAGTGGTGGTAAACGAGTCTCTACTGATAGGGCTTGGTAAACTAATAGATATAGCAGGGCCTGAAGCTAGAATTGGCTTTTATATTGAAGAGGGGAATATTAGTTACTGGATGGAAGCTCCTTTTGTATATCCTCAAGTTGCCTTGCCTAGCAGTTCTTCTCCAGTGGGAGCTCCTATTGAGCTTAATACTGAAATATTTGATATAACCAGATGGAATAATGACGGGGGATATACAAAAAATACAGATTATATGCGAGAGTTCTTGTCTTCTCATGTTGCGGGATGGGAAGTTCAGCCTGCTTCTTTCTTGGAGACAGATCCTATTGTTGGCTCAGTAAGAAAAGCTTTAAGCGCTTATGTAGCTGAACAGAAAGGGGTTGCTGAGGATAGCGGAGATGTTACTAATGATGATTATGCTACATATATTGGAGATGGTTTTAAGTTGATTTTTCCTCAGGGGTCCCCTCTGTTGCAAAATGTTAGTGTTAATGTGTTGTTGCGTGATGCCTTGCGCGCGAGTGATATGAGTTTTATGTCGGAATATAGAACAGCAGAAATGATGATTGCGCAAGGTGGCATTAGGAATAACATTTCTGAACTGGCATCTAAACTCAGGATTGATAAACAACAATTAGATTTATCAACAGTTACAGATACTTTTGCAACATTACAACGTAGAAATGCTATTCGCTATGCTGGTGGGATGGATGGTGTTAAACTTAACGGGATAAAGCCTAAAATTGCTGCTGATCCTTATTTGTGCAGATTATTAGAACGAGAGGATTCTACTATTCTAGCTTCTTCTGAAGAGGGCAATCGTGTTCGTTTTGAAGTTAAAGTAACAGGAGGCTATACTGCTAATTTTGTTTTTAATACAAATGAAGGTGTAAGCGTATCACAGGCTGAAGAAGAAGCTTTAAATAATCGGGTTTCTGATTTTATAAGAGAATTTGATGTTCCAATATCTAATGTTGTGCCCGAAAGATTAGGTTTTACTGAAGCAGCACAGCTTATGAGGGATATAAACAGTTCTCCAAAACAGGACGTTTTTATTAGTAGATTAATAAAGCATGTGGCAATTTCGGGAGGCCCATTAAATTTATTACAAAATGCAATTAGCAACAGAATGACGGGGAGTATAGGAAGTGGTCTTTCTGATCCAACTGCACAACTTGATTTTATTGGCACTGCTAGATCGGCTAGGGAGTTTTGGTTAAAGCTGTATCAAAACTTTGAAGCTGTGACAGAGATGGAGATGCCAAACGATTTAGATACTATGGTAAGTATCTTGGAAGATATTTCTTCAAGAGGAGATAGTGGGTTGGTTTTTGTTATGTATGATTTTTTACATAATATGTCACAGCCTAGTACTGACGCAGGACGTAATTTTTTAAGAGATATTAGAACTTCAACTCGCGCTAATTATAGAATAAAGCAAAAAGCGGAGAGAGCTCGAACCAATGGCTACCATCTAATGGCGCTAATGGATGTCAACTGCTCAGCTTTTACAAGTCAAGATCAGTTTGGCTTTTGGGAAACTGTGTTTGAGAATCTTTTTAAAGAAATTGATCTTAATTTGTTAAAAGGTATTTCCGAGAAAGTCTTAAATGATGACTCTTTTAGAGATACTATATTCCCTTCAGTTTTTGAGATTGTTGTTAGCGCTAAAAAAGCTTATGAGGTCAATTATGATCAGGCTTATCAAGCCTTTGATTTTATATCTCAACTTGCTCAAACATATCGGGATAATAATGAATTAAAACCAAAGATGATTAATTGGTTAAAGACAGAATTTGATAGCCTAGTAAAATTGGCAAATACGCCTGAACGTGTAGGTCAGCTTAAAGCAGCCTTAGAATCGCTTATGGAGGATCAAATTGCCAAAGAAAATCCTGGACCTTTTATTGCTATGGCATTGTTGTTGGAGAGAGAAACACAAGGAAAGACCGACGCTTTGAAAAAAGTAATTGCCAAAAGGGCGCCTTCTATGAAAAAATTTACTGAAGGGTCAAATCAGTTGCTTGGGTATCAAAGTGGTTCCGGTGGACCTCAGGGTGCGGTTGACACATTGGCGCTTTTAGCAGATAATCGTCCTGTTTTGGAGAGCGTTTGTGCTCTTTTGGAAGGAGCAATAAATAGAAATGATGATAAATTTACCTTAGTAATGAATGGGAGCACTGGGAGCTCAAGTGATGTTACTCTTGGGGCCCTTTTAAATAATGATTCTTTCTTCCAAAGGGCTGGAGGGGCTGTGATTATGTTGGCAGTAAGAGAGACTGGTAGTGGTAGAATTTTAAATGTTTCTGTGACAGGAAAAAGGGCCGGCTCTCCCAAGGTTTTTGAGGCAGAGTTGCAATAAATAAGTTTAGTATTATAATAACAGGAGGTGAAATAATATGCCACAACAAGTTCAGATTCCAGTAAGTTTAGGGGTCAGAAAAATAGGAGGACAATTAGTTGGACGGCCTTTGACCGTAGGACAGATTCAGCCTGTAAATGAGCGCCTTTCAGGGTTAGGTCCTAAGGATGCTATAAATGATACTAAATTTAACGCTTTACTTGCAGCAAATCCAGCTGCAATGCAGGAGCTTGCCAGTAAGGTTCCTGATGATCCGAATAAAGTGTACATAGCTTTTGAAGGTCTTACCGGTCCTAACACCGCACAATTGTTGAGTGTTGATGAATTGGTACAGCTTAGTCCCGGATTGGATAGAGACAGTTTTATTGCACAAGCTAGAGCATAGTTTCTGGCGCTTTAAGCTTTAAACTAAGGTACATTAGTGGTAGAAATTGAAAAGTCAATTGAGGAGCAGATCAGGAAGCTGTCTGTAATGCAATATCTTATCTGGCAGAATAAACTGCCGGAAGGTATTAATTGGCAGGCAGTTCAGATCTCTTTTTGTTACCACTTAATGAAGGTGCCGCTTGAAGATAAGCTTAGCAACCTGGCATTTGGAATATTAAATGTTAAGTTGACCGAGTTGATAAAGAGCTACAATCTGCCGACTGAGATAGCTGAATTAAAAAGACTCGAAAAAGAGTTCAGGCTGACTCTTGGGGGTCAGGATTATCCTGTAAGTGATTGTTCGACGATAAACAGGTTATTAGAAGAGGAGGGCTCAAATTTAAGATTGTGCAGCGGTTTTTACGGCGAGCACAAATTTTTTATTTTTGGTGAGGCCTCCTGTAAAAAAGTAAAAGATTATCTTGTCTATCGTTTTAAGAGTGAAGTTGCCGTAACTCCCGGTTGCCATCTTCTGGTTGCTGCCATGGTCAGCGGCAAAAATATATTCTTACGCGAAACCTCCGCCCGTTTTCTATTCTACCAAAAATGGCGAGACTTTTTTCAAAGCAGTGAGCCCCGATTATTCACGGTAAAACCAGAAATCAACCCCGATTTCTTAATCGGTGTGAATAATCGGGGTGAACCTGATCAGAAATTAATTGATAAGATAAAAAGAGTAACGCTTAACCAGTTTGAAATTAAAACCGAAAAAGATTTTAAGACAAAATCAAAAAAGTTTATTTCATCTTTTATGGATAATCTCTTTCTGCATGAGTTAAATCATAATAGCGCTGAAAAATACATAAAAGATAAGGAGCTTTTGAGTATAGCAAAGGCTTCTACTGTGCTTGATGAAAATATTTTGTCTCATCTGCTTGAGGTTTTTACCGATTGGCTCCCGGGTGACGAGACAAAAAGCCCTCTTGGTGAAATGTTTAAAAATAAAAAACTTGACCAGCTTTCGTTATATGTAGCCGACAACTGGTTTTTTGATTCCAGTTTTCCTGAAATGGAGATATTTTCCGCGCTTTGTTTAATCCCTCTTTTTTATAACTTTAAAGAAGGAAACTTTGACTGGAACGCTTTAAACTCCGAGATTTATGATTTGGGCGATAAAACGTTAATGGGACTTTATTGTGAGTATTTTGAGAAGATAGCTTTGGAATTAAAAAAGATTGTTGAGGAATCAGAATTTGTTTTAGTTGATCGGTCTATTAATTTCCGTACTATCTCTCTTTATATTAACGATAAAATCAAAAACAAAAATAAAAATTTAAATGATGAAGATTACCAGGTTACATATTGGAGTGAGGTTTTTAACTATTTAAAACAGTTTTCAAAGTCTGGCTGCAATAAGGCCTTAAGTTTCTTAAAGAAGATGGAGACCGAACTTAAATATGATGTGATTAAAAGGCTTAATCGTCCGGGTGAAACTGTCGGAACCCTTCTTATTTCGAAAACCACGGAGTTTGTTCAAGCATTGTAAAATGTCAGCGCCATTAACAATATTGTGCGCGATAAGACCATATGATATTATTTAATTTGAGAAAGAAAGGAGTTTTTGCATGAGATATGGTTATTTTGATATGGAAAATAATGAATATGTTGTAAAGCGCCCTGATACCCCGACTCCCTGGATTAATTATATAGGAGGAGGAAAGTACGGGGGGATAGTTTCAAATACCGGTGGCGGATATAGTTTTGACAGAGACCCGAAAAATAAAAGAGTTTTGAGGTATAGATATAATTCTGTTCCTGTTGATCAACCGGGGAGGTATATATATCTGAGAGATGAGGAATCGAAAAATTTCTGGTCAGCTACCTGGCAGCCGACTATGACTAAACTTAATAGTTATGAATGCCGTCACGGAATGGGATATACCAAAATCAGTGCTTCTTTTTGTGATGTTGAAACGGAAGTTAAGTATTTTGTTCCCGGTGAAGAGCCTTTGGAACTTTGGGCTTTAAAAATAAAAAATAAGAGCTCTAAACCTAAAAAATTAAAACTTTTCACTTACGCGGAATTTAGTTTTTATGACGCAGTAAAAGATCAGACAAACGTCGATTGGTGCCAGCAGATAAATCAGGCCATTTTTGAAGATAATTCAATCTTTTGGGCCCCTTTTATGAAGACTCTTGGATATACTTTCTTTTCAACCAATGCGAAGATACACAGTTTTGATACAGATAGGGAGAAATTTATCGGAAATTATAGAAGTCTTACGAATCCTCAGGCCTTAATAAATGGAAAATGTTCAAACTCAGAGGTTTTGAGGGGCAATGGAGTAGGTTCTCTTTGTGTCGAAGTGAATCTTGCGCCACAAGAAGAGAAGGAGATTGTATTTATTTTAGGCGTGGATGAGACGCCGGAAGCTGCCCTTCCTTCTATTGAAAAGTACAGGGATTTAAAAGTTGTGCATGAAAGCTTTGAAAATTTAAGAAATTACTGGAATGATTATATAAGCAATGTTCAGGTTAAAACTCCTGATAAAGAAGTAAATCAGATGTTGAACCTTTGGAATCAATATCAATGCAAATCTACATTTAACTGGTCACGTTTTGTCTCTTTGTACCAGCTTGGGGTAAATCGCGGAATGGGATTCCGTGATACAGCTCAAGATACTCTGGGGGTTATGCATACGATTCCACAGGAAGCAAAAGAGACGATAAAAAAGCTTTTGAAAATACAATATAAAAAAGGGTATGCCGCCCACCAGTTCTATCCGTTAACGGGGGAGATTGATGTTGGAGATGCCGCGGAGGGGACTAAAAAGAGCGCTAAATGGTATAGTGATGACCATTTATGGATTATACTTTCAGTCTGTTCTTACTTAAAAGAGACGGGAGATTTTGATTTCTTAAAGGAAAATATCCCTTTCCTGGATGGTGAGGGGACTGTTTTAGATCATCTTCAAGCGGCAATAGACTTTTCAAATAATCATGTGGGTAAACATGGTTTAACATTGGCTGGTTGGGCGGATTGGGATGACACTTTAAATCTGGATACGGGGAAGGGGGAGGCTGAATCTGTCTGGACATCGATGTTGCTTGGGGTTGCCCTGCTTGAAATGATGGGGCTTTGCAAATTTATTAATAAGCCCGCGCTTGTTAAAAAATATAAAGAGATTCATGAAAAATTTAAAAAGGCGGTCAATAAATCAGGATGGGATGGCAAATGGTATTTAAGAGCTTATACGGATGAAGGGAAAAAAGTCGGCGCGTCAAAAAATGATAAAGCTAAAATCTATCTTTTGGTTCAGAGTTGGGCGGTAATGGCAGGTTTTGCGGATAGCAAAAGATCAAAGATTGCGCTTGATTCCGCGCATGAGCATTTGAATACAAAGTACGGGCTTGTTCTAATTTGGCCGGCTTACAATGGATTTGATTGGCGGATAGGGGGGACTACTACTTATCCTCCCGGGGCAAAAGAGAACGGGGGAATTTTTTTGCAAACTAATCCGTGGCAGGTTATTGCTCAGGCTTTGGCAGGTGATGGCGACCGTTCGTATCAGTATGGGAGGCAAATTCTTCCTTCGGCAAAAAATGAAATTGCGGATCAATATGAAGTAGAGCCTTATGTCTATTGTCAAAATATTTTGGGGAAAGAGCATCCCCAATTTGGTTTGGGGCGCAATTCCTGGCTTACCGGGACTGCTGCATGGGCTTATGTTTCATGGATACAATATATATTAGGTGTTAGGCCGGAATATGATGGATTGAGAATTGATCCGTGTATTCCCAAAAAATGGAAGGGATTTGAGATAAAAAAGAATTATCGCGGGACCAATTATTATATAGTTGTAAGAAATCCAAATCATATATCGCGGGGTGTTAAGGAGATAGTTGTTGATGGTAAAAAAATAGCAGGGAATCTTATCCCTATATTTGAAAATGGCGATCATCATGTTGAGGTGATTCTGGGATAGGGTTTTGTTGGGTCAAAATATTCAATAAATGATATAATTTATATATGAGGTGATTTTATATGGCTGAAGAGTGGATAGTTTGTGACAAGGATATTTTTTCAGGTAAACCTATAGTAAAAGGAACACGTATTTCCGTCGCTGTTATCTTACAGGCAATTGCTTCCGGAATGACTATAGATGAAATTCTTAAAGGATATCCCAGTTTAACAAGGGAAGGAGTATTGGCGGCGCTGGAATTTGCGGCTTTTCAAATGGCGGGGGAAGAAGTAAGGATATTGGAGAATGTATAAATGCTAAAGTTTTTTGCAGATGAAAATGTTCATTCCGAAATAATTTCTTCTTTACGTGAAAAAAGCCTTGATATAATGACTGTATTTGATGCTGCGTTAGCAGGGCGTAAAGATTATGAGATTTTGGAATATTGTCAGAAGAGGGGATTTATTCTGTTAACAGGCGACAAAGACTTTGGAGGACTGTTGGAGTTTGGTTGTTTGTTTGGCAAAGGGAAAGTTGTTTTGTTTCGTTATACGTTGATTAATATACAAAAGATTGTATCGGAATTCATGGAAATGTTAAAGAATGAAGAGAAAAAACTTCTTGACTGCAAAAGTGTTTTGGTCGTTTTAACTGAAGGGCGTTATAGAATTCATTGTCCGAAATAAAAAACTAACCTGATCAGGAGAGAGGATGAAATTTTCCTATCCTGCTAATCTGGAATAGTTTCCAAAAACATGTTAAAATCTCTTTGTGATAGAACCTGAAGTTTATCAAAAATTGGGTTTGACCTCTAAAGAATACCAGAGAATCCTTGGTATTTTGGGGCGAGACCCGTCTCCTACAGAAGTTGCAATGTTCTCCGTTGAATGGTCGGAACATTGCGGTTATCCGCGATCGCGAAAATACTTAAAACTTTTTCCTCAAAAGGGTAAATATGAAACATTGGTCGGTGAAGATGCCGGTGGTTTTGTCTATGATGATACAGCTATAATTTTCAAGATGGAATCACATAACCATCCGTCTCAAATTGAGCCAAAACAAGGAGCTGCAACTGGGGTAGGGGGTATCATTCGTGATATTTTTACTGCTGGAGCCCGTCCTATTGCGTGTTTGGATTCTTTAAGATTTGGCAACATATCAAAGCCTTTTAATAAATATATTTTTGACGGTGTGATAGACGGCATTCAGTTTTATGGCAATTGTGTCGGTGTTCCTACAGTTGGGGGTGAGATCTATTTTAATGATGCGTATGAAGGGAATTGCCTTGTTAATGTTATGTGTGTGGGGGTTTGTCCTAAGGATAAAATTGCGCGGGCTAAAGCTGTTGGAATCGGCAACTCCATAATTTATGCCGGATCTAAAACGGGACGTGACGGGATAGGGGGCTGTTCAGTTCTTGCTTCAGCTGAGTTTAAAGAAGGTGAGGAGGAAAAACGTCCCACTGTTCAGGTTGGAGATCCTTTTACTGAAAAATGTTTAATAGAGGCTACCCTTGAGGCGTTGCAGACAGATGTTGTCCTTGGGATAAAAGATATGGGGGCGGCTGGGCTTACATGTTCATCTTCTGAAATGGCGGCTGCCGGAGGTGTTGGCGTTGCTATTGATCTGCAAAAAGTTCCTTTAAGGGAAGAGGGGATGGAACCTTACGAAATTATGATGTCAGAATCTCAGGAGAGGATGCTTCTTTGTGTTGAAGCTGGCAAAGAGGATAAAATTATAAATATATTTAATAAATGGGGTTTGGAAGCTGTTAAAATAGGGGAAGTTCTTTTAGATAAGCTTGTTAAAGTTTACAACGGAGATGTTCTTGTTGCCGATATTCCGGTTGAAGAATTGGCTAATGCTCCGATTTATGATATGCCTTGGGAAGAAATCCAAAATCCAAAATCCAAAATCCAAAACTTTAAAACACCTAAAGATTTTAATAAGCTTATGCTTCAAATGCTATCATCCCCAAATATTGCAAGCAAACGTGCTGTATATGAGCAGTTTGATCATATGGTTCAGGTAAATACTTCTGTTTATCCGGGGGGCGATGCTACTGTCCTCAGGATGAAGAATAAAAAATGGGGACTTGCGGTAACTTCCGATTGTAATGGGCTTTATTGTAAGCTTGACCCTTATATTGGCGCGCAAATAGCCGTAGCTGAAGCTGCAAGAAATATTGTTGTGACAGGTGGGGATCCTGCCGCCCTTACAGATTGTTTGAATTTTGGAAATCCTGAAAAACCTGATCGTTTTTATTATTTTAAACGTTGTATTGAAGGATTGGTAAAAGCTTGCGAGGAATTTGAATTGCCTATTATTTCTGGAAACGTCTCTTTTTATAATGAAAATCCAAAAGGACCTATTTTACCCACTCCTACTATTGGGATGGTAGGAATTTTAAAGGATTTTAGCAAGCGATGTACAGCAGCCTTTAAAGATATCGGGGACTTGGTTATTCTGCTGGGAGAAAATAAAGACGAGCTTGGAGGCTCGGAGTATCTCAGTTTTATTCATAAAAAAGAGGAAGGGCTCCCCCCTTTGCTTGATATAGAATTGGAAAAGAAAATTCAAGCTGCTTGCCATACGGCCATAGATGTTGGGGTTGTAAAATCTGCCCACGATTTATCTGAAGGGGGAATAGGGGTTGCTCTTGCCGAGTGTTGTATTTTGGGAAATATTGGCGCTGCCGTTCATTTTGAGGAAGAGATCGCATCTCATTCATTGTTGTTCTCAGAAACGCAGTCAAGAATTTTGTTGACTATTGATCCTGAAAATATTTTTGCAATTTCTGATATTTGTATGTTGCTTAAAGTCCCTTTTAAGATATTGGGAAAAGTTCAGGGCAAAAAATATATAATTCAGCACAAAGGGAATAAAATTGTAGATCTCCTTGTTAGTAAATTATCAAAAGAGTACTTTGGGGCGATAAGATGATTAAAGGCTACAAACTACGGATTACAGTTGGAAGTTGGTAGTCAATAAAGTCGGTTGTAGGTGAAAAAATGGAAAGTACCATAGCAACAATTGTAATACTTGTTTTTACCCTCTCTATTTTTAGTACAGTCGGAGGGAATAAAAATGCCATCCCTTCGTCTGGAAGTTCAGTCTCTCTTTCTTCTTCGAAAGAAAGTTCTACTACTCTTTGTACCCAGGTTGATCTTGACTCTCCGGGAGAAGATTTTTCTTCTTGTGATCCTGAGGAAAGATATAAGGTGAGAAATTTTGTTATCAATTATGGGAATAATATCTCAGAAGCAGACGCAGATGAAATATCATATAATTTATTTAAGTATTGCAAGTATTATAATTTGAATCCGAAAGTTATAGCGGCTCTTATTGCCAGAGAATCAAAATTTAATAAATTTGCTGTCTCTTCAACGGGGGCTCAGGGGTTGGGACAACTCATACCTTCTACTGCCCAAGGGCTGGGAGTTATAGATCCGTTTAATATAGAGCAGAATATCATGGGGACTACCCGTTATATAAGATCATTACTTGACAGATTTAGTGGGAGTGACAGGCTAAGTTATGCGTTAGCAAGCTATCTGGAGGGGCCTAACGCTGTTAAGAACAAGGGTGGTTTTTGGACTGCATCCAAAAGATATATAGAAGACATATATACTCTTTGCCGAAAAATTTAACCCCGATATTATCGATAGTGTCAAGAATGTTGTGTAAATTCTATTTATGTCATTCCTGCGGAAGCAGGAATCTATGTTTTACTAGAGAAATGGATTCTGACTTTCGTCAGAATGACAATTTACACAACTATTTATACACCATCCGATTATCCTAATCGGGGTTAAATCGTTAAATAATCCTGAAATATCTTTGTTTTTTTTGCGATAATAAACTATAGGAACTATAGGAAAATCAAGATTGTTTTTGTTAGGGAATGAATGTTGGGCTTGTTGCATAATAGCAATTTTTGCAATTTGTCATCCCCGCGAAAGCGGGGATCCATCTGATAATATTCAGGAGGTTTTATTGTAATGCGTGTTTTATCATCGGGGAAACCTACAGATTGTAGTAGTTTGTTGAGAGTTCCCAGAAAAACAATAAACATTCATGTTGCTTTTACAAGCGATGTTCCTATGGAGTTTAGAAACGGAATAAACAGATTGTTTCAATCAATGAAAATAATGGAGGCTATTATTGCTTTAAAAGTGGAAGAGGTTACTATTTTGACCGTAAGAAATTTGCCTCATGATAAAGGCGGTCTTATTGGTGTAACCCCCATTGAAATAGGGGTTGGGAATGACATAAAGCATTTAGATACAATAGCCGATAAAAGCGTTATCTCTTTTCTTTTATATGTTTATGAGGATTTCTTTGAAATTCATGAATCTAAACAACAGGAAGTTATAATGTTGCATGAATTTGGCCATATAAGAGAAAAGATGGAATTTCCTGATGATTTGGATCTTGCAAAGTTTAAAACACATAACAGAGAAGATCTTGTCTTTTGTGTGATTGATTCTTTTCTGGCGGCATTGACTGATTGCAGATTGTTTTACAGGCAGATATCTTTATGGGGGCAAAGAGAGAGCGTTTTGTTGGATATTAGTTACAACAGACATGATTACGAGGGGTATTTTACTGAAAAAGATAAAATTATAGATGACTTTGCCGGCATAACAGAAATAATTCATTTAGCCTTGATGTTGGTAATCCCTTTTTGTAAATCAAGTGATTTTGAATCTCATAAAAATTCTTTTATTGCTTTTTCCAAACGGCTTAGTTTTTCGGATGTTGCAGTTAGAATAGGCTTGGAATTCGCTGAAAAACACGGTATAAACTTTTTAACCACGGGATTTTTTGATCTTAAACTGTTTTTTGAAGATTTTGTGACTGTCATGAGGGGTTTTGCGGATTTGGAATGAAAATTGCTATGTTTTTGGCATATGCAATTGGATTCTAATCAGCGATTGACGATAATTGGCCTTATAATTGCCATCATAATTGGTTCCGGATATTATATTTATAATCATCTATTTATCCCTGAATCCCCTCAAAATTTGATTATTGATCCTCCTCTTACCCGAAAAAATGGGGAAAATTCTGTTTTTGTCCATATATCCGGCGCAGTTAAACGTGAAGGGGTATATAAAGTAAAAGATTCTGATAAAGTTTGCGATGTTATAAACCTGGCAGGCGGAACATTGCCAGGCGCTGATTTTTCGTCAATTAATTTAGCTGAAAAGGTTGAAGATGGAAGGAAAATTGTTGTTCCTGCCACAGACTATCGACAACAAAGAACTGGCCAGGCTACAGATAGTAGCCTACAGAGTACAGATAATAAGACACGCGTTTTAAATAAAGTTAATCTGAATTTGTCTTCTTTGCAGGAATTGGAATCATTGCCTGGGATTGGCGCTATAACTGCTAAAAAGATTGTAGAGGCGAGGCCATTTTCGAAAATTGATGATTTACTTAAAATTCCCAGATTTGGGAAGAAAAAGTTTGACCAATTAAAAGACTTGGTAGTTATTTGATGTTTAGTCGTCCGTTTTTAGCCATTGCAATATTTTACGCATTGATAATCATAATCTTGCGGCCGTGGATTCCTCTCCCAGCCTCTGATTTTCATACGCAAAGTCAGCCTGAAATTCCGATTATCTCTCCTTTAAGCCGTCACTTTGTTGATGTTATCTCTAAAACCACAGAAAAACCTTATGACTTGCTTTTGGCAAGTGTTGTTTTTGGCTCAGGGATGTCTCCCCTTGATCCTGATCTTAAAGATAAATATAAAAAAGTTGGGCTTGCCCATCTTCTTGTTGCGTCGGGGACACAGGTTTCTATTCTTATAGGATTTAGCTTAATGATTGTAAGAAATTTAAGAATACCTCTAAATATAGGAATTGTTTTTGTTTCTATATTTAATATTATCTTTACGATTATGACGGGTTGCGGCCCTTCGATGATAAGGGCTGCGGTGATGGGGGAGATAAGCCTTCTTGGTTTATTGCTTGATAGGAGAGGCGATATCTATAATTCTCTTGGAATTGCGGCCCTTATATTGATGATAATTGATCCTCTGATTATATTTAATATAGGATTTCAACTGACCTTTGCCGCGACATGGGCCCTTGTCTATTTCTGTCCTATACTTGAAAAAAAAGGGATTCCTTCCATTGTTTCTGTTTCCTTAGCCCCTATACTTGTTACAATGCCGATAATACTTTATAACTTTAACCAGTTCTCGGTTGTTGCGTTATTAGTAAATGTCCTTGTTGTTCCATGGATTGAAACTTTAACTGTCATAGGTTTTATTTCAACAATTTTAGGGAGTTTTTTTCTTCCAATAGCTGAAATCTTAAATTATTCATTGTCTTTAATCCTTAAAATATTAAATGGGATAGTTTATGTTTTTTGTGATATCTCTTTTTCTGCTGTTTATTTGCAACAACCTGGATTTTTGTTTGTTTTGTCTTATTATGCGGGTCTGATATACATAGCTGAGGTTTGGAAACGGGGAGAGAAGTTTGTTTTTGATAAAAGAAAGGGAGTTACGCTTTTGCTTTTGTTTATCTCTCTCTTTGTATGGAACGGGGCTTTTGGCGATTCTGAAAAATTTCCAAAAGATAAACTGCAGATATCCGTAATAGACGTAAAACAGGGGGATTCTATATTTATAAGAAGCCCATCCGGCAAGACTATGCTCATTGATGGGGGGCCTTGTTTTAAAAACGGGGATGCAGGAAGATATTTTGTCTTGCCATTTTTATATAAACAGGGAATTAATAAAATAGATGTGGTTGTTTTAACTCATCCTCATGATGACCATGTAGGCGGCTTGCCTTCAATTTTAAAAGAATTACAGGTTGGCCTGATCTTGGATTCTGGACAGCTCCATACGAGTAAAAGATATATGAGTTTTTTAGAATATGTAGAGAGAAAAAACATTTCTTATATGTTAGCAAGAAGAGGCGTAAAAATAGATTTGGGAGGAGGGGTTCTGGGCGAAATCTTACATCCGACAGATAAATTTATTGAAGAATCGGCGCTAAATAATAATTCCGTTGTTATGAGACTTACTTACGGTAAATTTGCAATGATGCTTACCGGGGATTTGGAAAAAGAGGGAGAGGATCAAGTTTTAGCGACATTTTCTAACGAGTTGATAAAGTCTGATGTGTTAAAAATCGGCCATCATGGAAGCAATACAGCAAGTTCATATGATTTTTTAAAGGTTGTAGATCCAAGCATTGCAATTATTTCAGTTGGAAAAAAGAATCAATTCCATCATCCTCATAAATCGACACTTAGCAAGCTAGAGGAGAGAAGAATTTCTGTTTTTAGAACCGATTTAAGCGGAACTGTGACGGTTTTAACGGATGGGAGGGGATTTTGGATTAGGTAAAGAACTTGTTGCGTAATGATGGTTTTTGCAACTTGTCATCCCCGCGAAAGCGGGGATCCATCAAAGAGAAAGAGAAGGATTAATCCTGTGTAGATTCGACGTTTTTTGCTGGCGCTTCTCCTTCCCGTGTAACAGGTTCTTGATTGGTTTTATCTGTTACTGCTTCCTTGTCTTCAAGCATCCAATCAGGAACTTTTCCTTTTTCTTGTGTGGCGCCTTGTTTCCAGAAATCATCGACCATTTTTTGAACCTGTTTTGTTCTGTATAACACTTCAGAGGCTTCAGCTCTTGAAAAATCTTCATCAGGTTTAAATGCTTCCTCTTTTATATAGTTGATTAAACCGCCATCTTTTGCTGAGGCTATAAATTTATTAGCCCAAAAATCTTCTTTTAGATCAGAGAAGACTATAGCATTCTTTTCAGGAAGATTGGCATATCTTGTAATTATAGATATCCCTTCTGCTCTGTTTAATATCTTATTTGGTTTAAATGTATTATCAGGGTATCCTTCTGCCAAACCTAATTTTACCCCTTGATTGATATAATTTTTGGCCCAATGTTTTTCACTGACATCTGTAAAAGTTCGATCATTATTTGCCTCTTCTGATCCTTGAGGTGGAATTTCCAAGGTTCTGACTAAAATAGAAATAAGTTCAGCTCTGGTTATTCCTGCATCTGGTTTAAAGGTATTGTCTGGAAATCCTTTTATAAGGTCTAATTCAGAATCTAAGGCAATTGCCTCTATTGCCCAGTGGGTCATTGTTGTGTCACTAAAAGGTTTAAATCTTAAAATTACAACTTCTGAGGTTACAGGCGTTGCTTCGGGCGTAATCATTCCGATAACTTTTATAACATGTCTTCCATATGCTAAAGGTTCTGTAAAATCCTTTATATCGCCAGTCTGGCCTATTTTTTTATTGTTGATATAGATATCCGCAAGATCATATGACTCTTGAATCTCTTTTGTTTCCGATGAGCTTGAAATTAAAGGAGTTGTCCAAGTGGTTTTTTGCTCATATGTTGCTGTATATTTTGCAGTAGCGGAAACTAAAACAGCTTCGAAAGTCGTTATCAGGCGGTTTGAAGGAGTTAAAATTTTTAAAGCGCTCTCTTTTTTCTTTAATTTTTTATTTGTATTTATAATTTCAGTTCCTATATAAGATAATGAGAAATAGTGAGGATTATCTCCTATTATTCCTGGACGTGCAGCATAAGCATAATCAAACCTAAAGCCTTCTTTTTCAATCCCTACACCCAAGGTTAGACCGGTTCCTCCTGATTCCTGGTTTAAACCGCCTCTTATAGCCAAAAAATTCAAAGGAGACCATTCAAACCCTAAATGCATAAGTGATGACCCTTGTAATGTGTCATGTGGCAAATCATAGTCAAAAACTGCAATTAATTTTTGGTGGTATTCTTTATAGGCTTCGTTTGAGGGGCCTAATAAATTTGCAGCTATACCTAACTTGTAAAATCCTCCTATTTTATCTGTTGAGGAGGAATTCCAGTTAATTACACCTCCTAGTACATTTTGCAGATTGCCTCCGACTGTAAGCCATGATGACATTTTGTAGGTTGCTCCAACATCTAAACTAGTGCCGCTTCCAGAAGAGTCAATTCCTCCTCCAGATATTGATTGGTTGAAAAGTTTAAGGTTGCCGCCTAACGACAAATTACTGAACATTGAATTTTGTAGTTGTGAAAAAGAATTTGCATAACTTAAAAGTATGACATTATTGTTATAAGACATAACTTCTAAACTTGGCTCTATTGAAATTCTATTGTTATTATCTCTTGTTGTTGCATAACTTCCTCCGGTCATTGCCTTTGCATAACCTACTCCAAGACTGCCATAATTTGTTGGGACGATAAAACTTAATATGGAATAAGTTGTTTCATCAAGAAAAATATTTCTGGCGACTCCTGTTATTTTGGGATATTTTATATTACTTAAGCCTGATGGATTAGAAAACAATCCTTCTCCGTCGTTTGAGAGCGCTACATGTGCTCCTCCCATGCCAAGTGTTTTGCCCATATAGATTGTTTGAGAAGGATCGACAGACGTGCCTGCAAAAGCGAAAGACGAAAAAACAATACAAATGATAAATGATAAAATCCAAATCCCTTTATTTGATGTTTGTAATTTTATTTTTTTCATTTTACTACAGCTATCTTTCCTTTTCCGATGACTTTGCCATCTGCTACGATTAAAAATATATAAATGCCGTTGCCTAAAGCATTCCCGTTATCGGTTTTTCCGTCCCATGTGATTTCGTTATAACCTGCTGTCCCGCCGTTTTGCAAAGAGGTATATGTTTTTTTGGTTAATTGGTTTCCCATTAAATCGTGAATGGTTAGGGTTACGTTGCCAGATTTAGATAAAATATAGCTTAGAGAAAGATTTCCTGTTCCATTATATGGATTAGGATAACATAGTGGGATCCCTTGGGTTGCGATCTCTTTTTGTCCTTGGACAATAAGACCTATTACCTCTTTTGTGGTGATGCTGCTATTAGCATCTATAGCTACTATTTTTAGAGAATGTATATCTTCTGATAGTGTTGCCGGATTAAAAAAGGCTTTTGTTATTGTGGGATTATCGGTAGAAATTATTTTAGTTAGAGTTTCAAAGGTGTTGTTGTCCATAGAAGCTTGGATTGAAGAAGTAGTAACTCCTTGTGAACTTATTACGGTAATTTCAAAAGAAGGTTGACTTGAAATAGGATCTCCGCTTAAAAGTGTTTGGCCTCCTGCTTCGATTGAAATACTGGGACGGCTATATGATTTAGATACTATAAGTAATAAAAGAAATAAAAAGCATATAAGGATATTTTTATAATTTTGTTTCTTTCTGATATTTTGTTTTTTGTCTTTTACCATTTTTTTCTCCTAAAAATCAAAGCCAAATGTTAATGTTGATGTCCATTTGAGCAAGGTTATATAATTTGTCCATTCCGATTTTTCAGTGATTGTTCCTGCGGTCTTTGCGTTTGAATATGCGGTGGAGGTAGATATAATATCCAGGTTGTTTTGCATTACACAGTGCCAGTTATCTTTGTTAAGGGATATGCTATAGTACATGGTTTTGCCAAAGTTAGAATTAAGAGTATCCATTTGAAGGGCAGAAAGGACTGTGCTCGCATCAAATCCCATTGTCCCTCCCAACTTGTAACCCCAAAGATTTGTAATCATGTTTAAATCTAATGAAAGGGGCAATAAACCGTATGAAAAGGTATTGTTATAGGTTGATTGAGAGGTGGAATCCAATCCTGATGCCGTTGGTTTTAAAAGAAGAGAGATTCCACCTCTCAACCAAACGGGGAAAGCAAAGACTTGTGTTTCTAATCCGCATCTTATTGTTTGGATATTTGAAAACTCCGCGTCAACATATTCTCCGTTTTGATTTTGGTATCTGATTTTTATAGGATTTTTTTGGAGTTCATAATCTAATGAAATAAGTATAGGCTTGTGAAAGGTAATTCCTAGTTTTGTTCGTTGAGGAAGATCGAAACCTATTTCTGATAACATTCCTATGTTTTCTGTCCCTTCCATTTTAAGAAACGTATCTGAAAATAAGTTCCAGTTTATTTGGTTGTTTGTTGGATCTATAGAGATGCTTTCATTTGTATTAATACGATGATAAACGTATGCTACTTGTCCTGTCCCTTTCATGTTTAAACTTGCGGCGCCGGCATTTTCTAAGGCGGCCCCAAAAGTTAGTATATCTCCAAAATCGTACATCATTCCTATATCCGTTCTGATTGTTGAGGCATTATAAAATCCGGTGTACTTTGCTTCTCCTATGGATTCGCCGGCAGGAACTTCTATGTAGCTTTTGTTGTATCCCGATTCAGTTCCATATTTGGTTGGGTCTGATACCCATGCTGCGACATCTGCTTCATTTGTTGGATTGAAATTAGGAGTATAAAAATATGGATTGCTTGTGCCGGAATTTACTATTGCTTTTGCTGTGTTGTTTACATTGAATCCTGCGGATATGGGAGTAAAATTTATCCCTATGGAGAGATCATTCCATTTTGTAGCGCCTGAAAAAGTCAAATTTGAATCAACCTTTACGTCATTTCTCATGTCTGATATGACTGAAAAAGGGATCCGTTGGGATTGACTAAGAAACCCGCTCCAGGCAGATGCTTCACTTGTATAAACAAATGGAGCGGGAGAAGTTTGCGTAAAAGTTAATTTTCCATCTGATCCGACAGATATCCCCGATCCAAATAGATCATTAGAGTTATAGAGATTCATTTCAGATAAATATTGAGTCGGAAAATTTCCTCCCATCGCAAAAGACATGTTAGTATCTCCTCTTGATGATATCCCCAGCGACAAAAAATCTCCTATTTTAATCGCCTGATTATAATTCATCTTGGCGCTTGATGGAGAGTATGTTCCGGGGGCGGCAAATTCGCGTGTTGTTGCATTTGTTTCTGTTACATCGTCTGTAAACAAGACTTTATTTGTCATGTTTTCGTCTATGTCTCCTCCCATGGTAAATGTTTGATCTTCAACCTGATAGTTCTTTGTCACTTGAGAAGAAAACATTGTTGAACTTAACCCTAGATATGCTTCGGCTTTCTCTGTTTTTGCAAGACTTGCAGGATTCCATAATATAGTGCGGATCCCTTTACCTAAAGAAGAGTAATTTGTGCCCAGTCCCGGATAAGGATTGTCAATCCCAGGGAGCGCTAGTGTCCCTGTAATGTAGGGGAAATATTGTAGACCAAAAGCTCCTGAAGCAAAAATAAGTAAACATATTAATATTATAATTATTTTTGTTTTTTTAAAGTGCATTGTGGACTATAATATATTATGTTTAATTTTTGTCAAGATGGTAAATTGTAACTGTTGTTCTAAATAAGAAGGTTTGTTATGATTATTGGGTTAACAGGTCCTGTCGGATCAGGGAAGACAGAAGCCGCAAAAATCTTTAAAAAAATTGGCGCCTATATAATAGAAGCGGATCTTGTCGGTCATAAAATATTGGCCGATCCGTTGTTTGAAAAAAAATTACTTGATGAGTTTAAAACAGCAAACAGAAAAAAAATAAGTGATATTGTCTTTGCTGATTTGAAGAGATTAAAAAAACTTAATTTGCTTTTGCACCCAAACATTATAGAACGTATACAGTATGCAGTCGAAAGTGTACATAAAAAAGAAAAAAACAGACTTATAGTTATAGATGCCGCGTTGCCATGTTTGTTTGAAAAATTAGTCGATGAAGTATGGGTTGTTTGGGCTTCGAAAAAAAATAGAGTTAAAAGGCTTTTGAAAAGAGGGTTTAAAAAAAAGAAGATTCTTCAGATTATGAAGTCTCAGCCTTCGAAAAAAGATTATATAAAAATAGCTGATAAAATTATAATAAATGAAGGGGATTTCAATCAATTTAAAAGTGAAATATTAGGAGTATTTAGGTGTTGGGGTAAATCAAAATTTAATGCCAAAATTTAAGCTAATTTCAGATTATAAACCAGACGGGGACCAGCCCAAAGCAATAAAGACTCTTGTTGAGGGTATTAAGAAGAAATTTGATTTTCAAACCCTTCTTGGTGTTACGGGGTCCGGTAAAACTTTTACCATGGCTAATATTATTCATGCTATTCAGAAGCCGACACTTATTATATCTCACAACAAAACATTGGCAGCCCAGCTTTGCCAGGAATTTAGATCTTATTTTCCTGAAAATGCGGTTGAATATTTTGTCTCTTATTATGATTATTATCAGCCGGAGGCTTATCTTCCATCGACAGATACCTACATAGAAAAGGATTCTTCTATAAATCAGGAGATTGATCGTTTGCGTCATTCTGCGACGATGTCACTTATTTCTCGCAGAGATGTAATTGTTGTTGCGTCTGTCTCTTGCATTTATTCGCTTGGTGCGCCGGAAAGTTATTTGGAAGCGATGGTCTCTTTAAGAGTGGGAGAGGCCCTTGACAGGGAAACGATGTTAAAAAAACTTGTGGCCATAAAATATGAACGCAACGATATTGAACTAAATCGCGGCAAGTTTAGAGCAAGGGGAGATGTTATAGAGATACAACCGGCTTATGAAAAACGTATTTTAAGAATAGAAATTGATGAATATGATGTTATAAAGAGTATCTTTGAAATAGACCCGATAACAAAAAAACCTCTTAAAAAGCTTGATTTTGCCGGAATTTATCCTGCGACTCATTTTGTGACTTTTAAAGATAAACTGGATTTTGCCCTTAAATCCATTCAGGAAGAGTGCAAGTTAAGAATAGCACACCTTAAAAAACACAAAAAACTTGTTGAAGCCCAGAGATTGGAGGAGAGGACTAAATATGATATAGAAATGATAAGGGAACTCGGTTATTGTTCCGGGATTGAAAATTATTCCAGGCATATGGAAGGGCGAAAAGAGGGGGAACCCCCTTCGACTTTAATAGATTATTTCCCTGATGATTTTTTAATGTTTATTGATGAATCTCATGTTACCATCCCTCAGATTCGCGCAATGTATTTTGGCGATAAATCACGTAAAGACGCTCTTATAAATTATGGATTTAGACTTCCTTCTGCTTATGATAATAGGCCTTTAAAATTTGATGAGTTTGAAGAGAGATTAAATCAAATAATATTTGTTTCTGCGACTCCTGCCGATTGGGAGATTAAAAAGAGCAAAAAAATTGTGGAACAAATTATTCGGCCTACCGGACTTGTTGATCCTGAAGTTGTTATTCGTCCCATAAAAGGTCAGGTGGAAGACATTGAAAAAGAGGTAAGAAAACGGGTTTCTAAAAAAGAGAGAGTTCTTATTACAACTCTCACAAAACGAATGGCGGAAGATCTTGCGGAATATTTAAATGAAAAAGATTTGAAAGTAAGGTATTTACATTCTGATATTAAAACTTTAGATCGTATACAAATTTTAAGGGATCTCCGTCTTGGAAAGTTTGATGTTTTGGTGGGGATTAATTTACTTAGGGAGGGGCTTGACCTGCCTGAAGTCTCTTTGGTTGCAATTTTGGATGCTGACAAAGAAGGTTTTTTAAGGGCGGAAAGGTCTCTTATTCAAACAATAGGAAGAGCTGCGAGGAACGCAAACGGGAAAGTTATTCTTTATGCTGAAAAAATGACAGATTCTATTATAAAAGCTATAAGTGAAACAAACCGCCGACGCAAATTGCAGATGGCATACAACAAAAAATATGGGATAGAACCAAAGACAATCGTAAAAGAAATTGCGGATATTTCTGACCAAATAAGGGAAGCTAAGCTTGAAGAGGTTAATCAAATAAAGGCATTTGTGCCGAAAGAGGAGATACCTTCTTTAATTAAACAGTTGTCAGATGAGATGATTATAGCTTCAACTGAGCTTAATTTTGAGAAGGCCGCAGAATTGAGAGATAAAATCGTAGCGATTAAAAAATCATTTGGATTTGATGTTGAGTAGAGTTTGTACAACATTTTTGTGGTAGAATATAAAAAAAGATTTGGAGGTAGACAAATGGCTGGTTTTGGAAGATTGATTACTGCTATGGTTACCCCTTTTAAAGATGATATGTCAATTGATTTTGACAAGACGGCGAAACTTGCTCTTTATTTGTTAAAGAATGGTTCGGATGCAATTTTACTTCATGGGACGACGGGAGAATCTCCTACTCTTTCTCACGATGAAGAATATGAACTTTATAGAGTTGTAAAAAAGGTTGTGGGGACAAAATGTAAAGTTATAGCGGGAACGGGGTCTAATTCTACCGCAACGTCTGTAAAATCAACAATAGAGGCTGAAAAGATCGGGGTGGATGGGGCTATGATTGTTGTTCCTTATTACAATAAACCATCGCAGGAGGGACTCTATCAACATTTTAAAGCAATTGCTGATAATACGAAGCTCCCTCTTATCATTTATAATATTCCGGGAAGGACCGGGATAAATATGCTTCCTGAAACAGTTGCGCGTATTTCCAAAATAAAAAACTATGTCGGGCTTAAAGATGCCGCGGGAAATATTGACCAGACATCTGCTGTTATTAATCTTTGTCCTCCTGACTTTGTTGTTTGGAGCGGAGATGACAGTCTTACTCTTCCTATGATGTCTGTTGGGGCGGTAGGTGTTATATCGGTTGCTTCCCATGTTGTGGGGAATGAAATAGCATCAATGATAGCCGCGTATCATTCCGGAAATAATAAAAAGGCAAAAGAGATACACTTAAGGCTTCTTCCAATTTTTAAAGCCCTTTTTATCACTGCCAATCCTACTCCGGTAAAGGCTGCGCTTGAAATGATTGGAATGTCTGTTGGCATTCCTAGATTGCCTCTTATCTCCGTAAATAAGCAGGAGAAGGAGATCATAAAAAAAGCTTTAACAGGGTTGGGATTAATTAAGTGAAGAAAAAGGTTTTATTACATACTTGTTGTGCTCCTTGTACTACGCAGGTACATGTTAATCTTGTCTGTGCGGGATATGCCGCCGCAGGTTTTTTTTATAACCCTAATATTTTTCCTGAAAAAGAATATTATGAGCGAAAGTCGGCTATGGAACGTTATTGCAGCATAGTAGAATTGCCGATGATTTATATCGAAAATGATTTGGATCATAAGTCGGGGAATTGTAACTTTTGTTATAAAATGCGTCTTGAAAAGACAGCTCACTTTGCTAAAAGCAGGGGGTTTGACTGTTTTACAACTACATTGCTGATTAGTCCATATCAAAAACATGATTTAATTAAATCAATTGGAAATGATATTGCCAAAGTTGTCGGTATTGATTTTTTATATTTGGATTTTAGGCCTGATTATTATAAAGGAAGGGATTTGGCCAGAATGTATAATTTGTACCGTCAAAAACATTGCGGTTGTTCAGTAAGCATTAAAACTAAAGGAGGAAAAAATGAGTCGCCTGCTTGATGCAATGAAATCAAAAACTTTAACACTTATTGTCCATATTCCTGAAAATGTGGTCGATCTTGCAAAGGCCGCAGAATCATCCGGCGCGGATGTTTTGATTGTTTCATATGATAAAGAAGCAGATAAAATACCAAAAGAGGTTTCTATCCCCGTTGGATTGGATTTGTCTCTCTCCGCCCCCAAAGACATTGAGTCTCTTTCTGGCTTTGATTTTATAAATTTCAATCACAATGCCTTGGATAATTATGCAAATTTTAAAAATACCAAGGTTATAATTCTTGATGACTATTATACGCTTGATAAGTTGATGTCTATTACTGCTAAAAATATTGACGCAATAAATGCGGCGATAATTCCCATTCGCCAGAAGGGGAAAGATCTGCTTGTAGGAGATCTTCAAAATTACATTGCAATAGCCTTGTCTTCCAATTTGCCTGTTATTATTCCTACTCAACGCAGCATAAAAGTTTCTGAGGTTTCTATAATTTGGGATACGGGAGTTAAGGGCCTTATTTTGACTGATGTTGTTTTAGGGAAAAACATTAAATTATTGTCTAAAGCGATAAAAGAATACAGAGTTGCGATTGATGATATTGTTGTGACTGAAGAAGAATAAATTATGCCTGTTTATTTTGCCTCGATATTTTGAACCTCGAAAATATGTATAAGATATTATTTTGGGTAATTTTCTTGTCTTTTTTAATTTTACCTCTGCCAGCTTATCCTTTTTCATTTGCTGTTTTTGGCGATAGTTTGAAGGGGGATTCGACATATAAAAGACTTATCGAAAAAATAAATTCTGATAAAGATATAAAGTTCTGTATCCATTTGGGGGATTTTGCGGAAGAGGGAAAATTAAAAGAATATAATAAGCATATAAAAATGAATAAACTTTTAAATGTTCCAATCTATCATGTGAAAGGCAATCATGATGCCGTACATTTAGGCTATAAATATTTCAAGGATTTTTTTGGGAGATCATATTATTCTTTTGATTATGAAAATGCACATTTTATTGTTTTGGATAACGCCTTAAAGAATAATTTTACAAAATACCAGTATGACTTTATGCTTGAAGATTTTAAAAAGAATAGCAAAGATCATATTTTTGTTTTTTTCCATAAGCCTGTTTTTGATAGCACAACTTTTTTCCCTGATTTTTTAATGGATAGTAGGCAGATGGGGGATCTAATGATGAAAGTTTTTAAAAAATATACTGTAAAATATGTTTTTTCCGGGCATCTTCATGCTTATGGCAGGGCCGAAAGAGAAGGAGTTGTTTATATAGTAAGCGGAGGAGCAGGCTCTCCCTTGCATCTTCCTCTTTTTGCGGGTGGTTTTCACCATTATATAAAAGTTACTGTTAAAGATAATAAGGTTGTAGATGAAACTGTGAAAATATATTAGAATGATTGAAGGATCAAATGATTACTGAAATAGAAAAACGTAATTTAATTTCTTTTGCGATGCTTTTGCTTGCTAAAGATAAGATGTATCTAAATCTTTCCGTAGATAAAAGATTGGAAGTTGTTTTTGATGTTATTTCTTTAGGTTACGAAATAGCAGATTGGGTATTGTCTGAGTTTGGAGATAGTGATCCCAGGAAAATTGCTTTAAAATTAGGAGCAAATATAGTTGGTATAGATAGCGGAAATTTTAAGAGAAGTGAATATAGATTTAAAGAAAAAGAGATAATAATATATAGGGATGCTTTAGACAGGTTATGTTCAGAAATAGTTATACCGGAGCTTGCGCCTAAGATGCTTGGTCTTTTGGTCTCTCTTGAATTGTTTCATCATTTAGAGAAAGTTAAAACCGGATTTATATATAAGAGATATAAATTTAAAAGAAAATTTAATTTTGGGTTTTATATAAAGAGCCTTTCTGATATCGCGGCAATAGCTTTTGCTGTTAAACTTTTAGACATTAAATTTTCTCCTCAGGTTTTTAATTATTTGATTTATATTATGTTTATGTCTGATTTTAAAAATTAACCTCGATTATTATAATCGGGGTTAAGAAGCTTTACTTATAATAAATTTACTAAATTCTGTCCTCTAAATCCCCTAAATTTGCCACAGCCCCAATTTTTCTCTTCCGTTCTTTTCCCTTTTAGGCTTGTTGCGTAATGATAGTTTTTGCAATTTGTCATCCCCGCGAAAGCGGGGATCCATCTTATTTTTTATTGAAAATTCAGCAAAAATTTGATAATATAATTATATGCCCGCAGATTTGCATATTCATACAAACCTCTCTGATGGCACAGATTCACCTGAAGATGTAGTAAAATTAGCGAAAGCCTCAGGGCTTACCTCTATTGCGATTACAGATCATGACACAGTAGCAGGGGTTTTGAGGGCGGTTGAAGAGGGGGATAAAATAGGGGTGGATATTATTCCCGGAATTGAGTTTACCACGGAGATACCAAAAACAGAAGTTCATATATTAGGTTATTTCTTTGATATTAACGATTATTCTCTTTTGAATTTGTTAAGCAAGATTCAACAGGGAAGGAGAGATCGTATTTGTACTATGGTTGAAAAGCTTAACGCTCTTGGATTAAAGATTGCTTCTGAAGATGTTTTTAATCTTGCAGGAAATGATTCTCCGGGGCGGCCTCATGTGGCCAGAATTTTAATAAAAAATGCCGCTGTGTTAAATTTTAAAGAAGCTTTTGACCGATACATTGGGTTTAATGGTCCTGCCTATGTCTCTCATTATAAACTTACTCCTGTTGATACTATTAAAGTTATAGTTGATGCGGGTGGGGTTGCCGTTTTCGCGCATCCCGGGCTTTCAAATTGTGATAACATTATACCCGAATTAATATCGGTAGGGCTTAGAGGTCTGGAAGTTTTTTACCCATCACATAAAGCAGAGCAAGTTGAACGTTATAAAGCAATTGCTCAAAAAGAGGGATTGTTAGTTACGGGGGGGACAGATTTTCACGGTTCCAATTCAGGAAGGCAAATTTCTCTCGGAGGCATTACTGTTCCAGATGAAACGGTTTTAAAATTAAGAGGTTTAAGTGAATACTTACGCAGAAATTGATTTAGAAGCCATAAAGCATAACATAAATGAAGTAAAAAAAATTATTCCGGATAAAACACGTTTTATGGCAGTTGTTAAAGCAAATGCCTATGGACATGGGGTAGTGGCTGTATCACGGGCGGCTATGGAAGCTGGGGTTTTTTATCTTGCAGTTGCAAATTTAAGGGAAGCTTTAGAACTTAGAGAAGCAGGGACAAGGCTTCCTATATTGATTCTTACGGAATCTCCGACTTCTGTTGTTGATGAAATTGTACATTATCGTTTAACTCAAACAGTCTATTCCTTTTCAGAGGCAAAAGCTCTTTCTGATGAATCTGTTAAAAGAGACAGAAAATCAAATATACATATAAAAATAGATACAGGTATGGGGAGAGTTGGCGTTGCTCCATCGGAAGCGGTAGCTCTTTATAACAAAATTTCTTCACTGCCTAATTTAATTGTGGAAGGATTGTTTACCCATTTTGCAAAAGCCGAAGAACACGGAGACAACTATACTAAAGAGCAGTTTGATAAATTTAAAAATATTATTATTCGTTTTAATAATATTCCTATTAAGCACGCTGCCAATTCTGCTGCCACACTTTTTCATCCTGATACTCACCTTGACATGGTTAGAATTGGCCTTATGATGTATGGGTTATATCCTTCAGGTGGGACGCATCGTTTTATTACTTTAAGGCCGGCTCTCTCTTTTAAAACGAGAATAGTTTATTTGAAACGTGTTCCGGAAGGTACTATGCTGTCTTATGGGGGGACATATGTTACATCAAAAGAGACTGCGATTGCGACCATTCCAGTAGGCTATGCTGATGGATATAGCCGTAGTTTAAGCAACCGCAGCCATGTTTTAATAAGAGGCAAAAGATGTCCTGTTGTTGGCTCTATAAGCATGGATATGACCTTGGTTGATGTAGGAGATATGAATGTTGAAATTGGAGAAGATGTTGTTTTAATAGGAGCTCAAGGACTTGAGTCAATTACCGCAGATGAAATAGCAAGACTTGATAGAACTATAAGTTATGAGATAATATGTGGAATTGGAAAGAGAGTCCCTAGGATATATAGGTGATAAATCATGGTAAAAAAGAAAAAAAAGAGTGATAAGAAAAAAAAGAAGATTGTGAAGGTTAAAAAAAGTAAGGGGAAGAGTAATGTTAAGAAAATAACAAAAACCAAACCGTACAAAGATTATTGGTTTTTAGGCTATAACCTTAAATGGTGAGAAAGGGATAGTTCTCAGGAAATAAAATGCTAACTTTTGATCCGGTAGAATTGATATGAAAAATAAAAGGATTATACTTGCTTCAGCTTCTCCTCGCAGGAAAAAACTCTTAAAAAAAATTATTACAGATTTTGAAGTAATTACAAGTGGTGTTGATGAATCCAAAATACAACTTTCTAGTCCCGACGAATTTGCTGTTTCTGCAGCAATTCTTAAAGCAAAAGAGGTCGCTTTACAACTTAGCAACGCTATTGTTATAGGGGCGGATACTATTGTTGTGCTAAAAGATAAAATTCTCGGGAAACCTAGTTCTAAGAAAGATGCAATTTATATGTTAAAGAGTTTGTCTGATACTATTCATCAGGTTATAACAGGAATAGCCCTTGTTGACGCCGACACTTTAGAAGTAAAATCAGATTTTGAGATAACAAAAATTAAAATGAAAAAATTAGATGAAAAAGAAATTATTGAATATGTAGATACGGGGAAACCGCTAGATAAAGCCGGAGCCTACGGCATTCAAGAAATAGAAGATCCTTTTATAGAATGGATAGACGGTGATTATGACAATGTAGTTGGCTTGCCGGTAGAAAAATTAAAAAGATTATTGTGTTTTTAAAAAATCTTCATAAGATACCCATCCCCCTTGTTTTTTTACCATTAAAAGAGATGGAGGCACTTTTGAGACAGTTCCTTCCCCTAACTGGCATTCTACAAGTGTTGTTTGGATCTCTTTTCCTCCTAATTCTGTTTTAAAGGTGAAAAGAGTGGTTGGGGTTGTAATTACTCCCAACGTATTTATGCTTCCGTCTCTTAGTTTTTTTCCTATTTCCATTCCTGAGGGGAGAAAAGTTTTGCTTGTTTTATCATCCGAAGATGGCGCTAGTTTTTCTTTTATTTCATCTGCCAAAGGCATTTTTTGTATTTGAGGTATAAACGCTAAAGAGGGAATTTGTCCAGATCGTCTTATGTATGGGGCGAGATATTGAAACCCTCTTGAGAGTGAGTCAAAGCCTGAAGTGATCTTAAAATCTGATGTTTTTGCTGCTATTGCTGCTACTTCGGAAAGGAGGGATTCTGGAGAGGAAACAATTTCTCTTTTTTGGGATATTACTTTTAACGCTGATATAAGTTGTGATTCCTTTCCTTTTCTTAGTTGGGAGAGATGTTGTATATTTCCTTGCTGCAACAGCATTGCGGCTGCTCCAGGCAATCCTTCTCCCCTGAAAGAGGAAATGGTTGAGATAAAAGAGAGTAATTCGCTTGCTGTGACAAAGGTAGTAAGTCCGCAATCTGTAAGATATAACTTATTATCCATGCTAAGAGTTAGATTCCCTTCATGAAATTCCGGGTTGAATAAGAAAACTCCTTTGGGTGTAGGGTTCATAAATTGTGCTGTTACTCCTTCAATAACCAAAGGAGAAAATTTATCTTTTTCATCTTTTGTTAGAGCATTAAATGATTTTCCTTTTACCCATTCCATCCTTGCGTAACCAAGTTCCGGATGTGCTTCTAGTATTTTAGGAATAGTTAAATTTCCAAGTTTCCAGCCGAAGAATTCTCCAAATCCATTGTGGTTTAAAAAGCCATTTCTCCTTTCGTCTTCAGCCTGCCTTGATCCTATGATATATTGTTCCGGAGTAAGCGGGAAATATATTTCTTTCTTTCTCATATCTGTAATAAACATGTATATTCCATCTCTTGTAGTTACATCCATTGCGGGAGCGTGTACTATGAGGAATGCTTCATCATGTATCCTTCCGTTTTCGCCTGATATAGCTGTCCTTATGGATCCTGATCCTAGAAGGGAATATTTCTCGTGTATGGCAAAAGGGTCAAGTCCCCTAAAGGCCAAAAATTTTATACCGTCTAAAAGATCCAAAGAGGATGTGTCACTTAAAGAGAGTCTTGTTGCCTGTTCAAGTTTTGGTTCAACTCCTGATGTTAAGGAATGGATTGGCTGCATAAGTTTTTTCCCGTCTATTCCTAGCGGTTTTACAGCCTCCCTGGTTATTTCTTCTATAGGTTGTTTTTGCGCTATTCCGGCTAATATTTTTGCCCATATTTTTATTCTGGTCCGCAAGTTTTGATTTTTCAGAAGATTTTCCAGCCCATTTTCTGTGGCTTTTGCGGCGCTTAAAGAGACTTTTTCTGTCTGAAGAATAAGCCCTATTCCTTTTAAGAATATTTTTTCAAGTCGAGCTAAAATTTCTTTGTCTTCCGACAAATCTATTAAAGCCTCTTCATAAAAAGCTGAGGATTCTTCCCAGCCTACCGCGCTCATAAAACTGAAAAATGATTTAGTAATGTCCCATTGTTTCATCTCTTTTATTTCTTGGGAAATCTCTTCTTCTATTGAACTTTTTTTGAAGAACGGTTGAGGTCTCGGCATATCATCGACCATCGGTATTGTGTGTATTGAAAAAGGGATCCTTTCTTGTATTATTTGAGATACCATAAGAATACTTGACGGTAAGAGCGGGTAATAGTTGGATATTGCAAGCATTTCTTTTGGATCATAATATCTTCCGATAGGGTCTTCTCTTTGCTCATAACTACTTTCATCATCATCTTCTTCTTCATAAGTTTCGGGAGAAGTCTCGGAATCTTGTCTTTGTATGCTTAAAAAAGAGAAATCTTCTTTAGTAATTGCCGGAGTAAACGTGCCCAAGCATATTGCTATTTTGGAGGCAACACTTGCTTTTTTTGTTTCGGAGAACGTAATTCCTTTTAAAATATCTGTCGCGTCTACTTCTGAATAAGCTTTTACTGCTTTAGGGTAGATAGTTTTTGATACTCCAAATCTATTTGTCCATTCTTTTGTCATCCTTCTTTTTAGTGATGGGTATTTTTTTGTCAGTTTAAATATATCTTCAAATGTTTTTGTCTCTTGTCCTGAAGGAGAATTGATCCATCCCTTTGAAATCTGATAGGCTTTTGCGTACGCGGCAGGCGGACTAAAATAGGCATTAAGTAAAAGTTCGGCCTCTTTTAAATCTTCGGACTCGACGCGATCTAAAATTTTGTCTCTTCCCGGACTTGGGCGTGGAATTAAACTGCAGGCGGTTTTAAGTTCTATCGTTCCGGTTTTTGGCAATCTTTCAGCAAGAAAACTATCCAGCATCCTTTGTCCTGTAGGATATATCTCTTCTGTCGCGTCAGTGTCGACAAATCCAAAAAAATCTAAAAATGATGCGGAGGATGTTTTCATTTTAACTGTTTCAAATTTTAATTCCGAGTCTAAAACGTTCCTCCTTCCTGCTTTTGCCATTAATATTACTAAAAGGTTCTTTTCATTTGAAGGAGGAAGCGCCTCAATAAATTTAATTGTATGGTTGTTCCATTGGTCAGCGGGAATTTTTTCTAATTTTTTAGCTAGAATCAGTCTGCTATAAGTTAAAGCTCTCTTTTTTATTGTTTTGCTGGTGTGTTTCTCTGCTGTTTTTTTTCTTTTTAGATAAGCTTCTATAATACTTTCTTGTGTATGAACTGCCAATATTTTTGCTGTTGTATTTTCTTCTCTAAAAGAGGCTTCGAATTTTTTTATGCTATAAGGAAAACCTTCCTCTAGTATAAAGTAATCTAAGTCATGCATCTCCATCATATCTTGATCATAGGGATATTCACCAAGTCGTTCTGTGGGTTTGTAGATATCATCAGATGGCGGAGCATTGAATAATCTTATTGCGTCTGGTTTTAATCTTGCCACTAATTCTTTAGTAGACAGCTTTTTTTTAAAAAATTTGTCAAGTGATAGATCCACATATCTTTCTGCGTCCGGGATTATTGTGTGGACACTTAATATTTTAAGCAAAAATAAATCTCTTAAGTCTGAATACGAAAAAGGGGCGAGAATCTCTTCAAGGTTATAATTGAAAGGGAGTAATTTATTAATGTAATAAAGAAAGAGGGGGCTTGCTTCTTCAAGGTTGAAATCCTCAAAAAATAAAAAAGATACATTATCAAGCAACTCCATTAGCGCCAAGAGGATTTCTTCTTGTTTTATATTACATTTTTCTCTAAGCCACTTTATCTTTTGGATAAGAGTTTTCCCCGTGCAGGATTTTGAGCATATAACACATATTAATGCTTTAAGATATAGGGTTGATACAAAGTCTCCTTGTAATTCGCGTTTTTTTAATTGTAATATGAAATTGCTTAATTGATCAGAAAGTTCGATCTTTTGTTTATGCAAAATATAATAAAATACAAATACAATAAAATCTTTTTTAAAAGAGTATTTTTGTGAAAGATAGTCTACCGTTTCAAGATTAAAAGGGTCTCTTAAACTTGGATCCCTTGCCATTTTTTTCAATCTTTCCCAAAAAACAGGGAATAAATGTATATTTAATTTATGAAACTTAATTAATCTTACAGATGATGGAAGATCTAATTCTGTTGGCAGGGCGATTTTTTTTATTTTTGCAATAGAGGATTCTAATAAAGAATGGGTGTAAAGTTGCGATTTTTCTTTTGTGTTTAACAGTTGTTTTTTGACGTTGTTTATGTTCTTCCATAAAAATTTTAGATTTTCAATATTTGATTCAGTCTTTGCGAGCCTTGCTCCCCAGTCGGGATGGGTGCTTGTTGGGTCTAACCATCTTGTATCGGTACTATTTGGATTTGTATTTAAAGATAATTTTTTGGTGATACTTAAAGCCTCGTTTACTGAATAACCTGCTGCATCCATAATTATTAATGCCAGTTCATCCGCTTCAAATTCCTCAAATTGTCTTTGAGCTAATTTAGCCCAAACTTCATATAATTTGTAGGTTTTATTTTTTTGAGATTGAGGTTTAATTTTTGAAGATTTTAGGTAATGCGCTATTTCATGGCTTAAAATCGCCGCGTATTCCCCTTCGGACATATCTTTTCCTTCTAAAAGGGCTGTAGTCGTGTAGATCTCTCTACTCCCTGTAAAAATATAAGCATTAGGAATTTCTTCTTTTATTATGTGGAGTTTAAATGTCTCTCTTGGTAAACCTGTTACAGTAAGTAGATTATTTAATATTTGATTGCATTTTCCATATAATCTCCTTGCCTTTTTGGAAGATATCAATGATTGAGATGTAATATACGGATTTAACAGAAATGCGGCATTATTTCTATTTGCGTCCGAGATAGGAGGGGTGTTTGTATTTACGGCATAGCATAGCCTTAAAAAGTTTATAGGTTTTCTTTGCGTTCTAACTTGAGCTTGCATTTTTTACTATCGATTGGAAGGGTTATAAGTTTCAGATTGAATTTTGTGCTTGTGTATGATAATTTGAATGTTAGTATAAATAGTTAAATATTAAATAAGGGGTGTTTTTTGTGAAAAGAATTTTTAGTTGCTTGTTGTTTTTTTTGTTTTTTACATCGGTTGTTTTTGCTGCTCCGTCAGCTCAGGATATTATTTCTAAAATCCGCCAAAACCAGGATAAAATTAAAGATATGTCTGCGAAGGTTGTTACTATAATAAAATCGGACAAAGAGGGGAAGGCTCTTGAGCAAAAGGGAGTTATCTTGACTAAAGGTAAAGATAAGGTTCGTATAATGATGGAAACTCCCATGAGACAACTTACCATTACCAATGGCAATAAAATGTATATTGAAAATAAGGATACGGGCCAAAAATTTGTTCAGGATTTACAAAAGATCAGGGAGAAAACAGGACAAAAAAATATAGGAGGAGATCCGCTTGATCAGACAAAAATTTTGGACACTTTTTATCTTTCTCTTGAGGAAAAAGGGATTTTTAAAAAATCTTATATAATTACCGGAGTGCCAAAAGATACAAACTCGCTTTTTGGAAAGGTAAAATTTTATGTGGATGCTTCTAGCTATGTACCTACAAAACTTGAAGTTTATGATACTGATAATAAGCTTCTAACTAAGTCTGAAGTAGAGTATAAAAAGATAGGCGATATCTGGGTTCTTTCTCAAAATAAGTCTTGGTTGAATGTTCCGGGAGGCAAGATGGATGTTGTTATGAAGCTTGAAGATATCAGGGTTAATAAAGGGATCCCTGACAGTGAGTTTGTAATAAAAGAAGAATGACTTGATTAAAAAAGACTAATATTTTTATTATTTATTTAAGCAGCCGATTAATTTTTCAAGATCGTATTTTTCCATGTCATTTATAATATCGATTGCGGAATTTGCATCCACAAAATTAGCAGTGCCTACTTGAACAGCTTCTGCCCCAACCATAAAAAATTCCAGGGCATCTTCTGCCGTCATAATCCCTCCAAGTCCGATAATTGGTATTTTTATGGCTTGAGCGACTTGCCAAACCATTCTGACCGCAATTGGCTTTATAGCAGGGCCTGATAATCCTCCGGTTTTTGTTGACAATTTAAATTCTTTTTTCTTAATATCGATAGCCATCCCCATAACGGTATTAATTAAAGAGATAGCATCGGCTCCTGCTTTTTGTGCTGTAAGAGCGATTTCGGTTATGTCTGTTACATTTGGAGAGAGTTTTGCGATTAAAGGGAGATCAGTTGAATCCCTTACTGTTTTTATGATTTCTTGGGTTCCCAGTACTGAGCAGCCAAATTGCATTCCGCCTTTTTGAACGTTTGGACAAGAAATATTTACTTCTAAACCTTTGACTTTTTTTTCTTTTGATAAGGTTTTTGCGAGTTCGGAAAATTCTTTAGCGTTTTCTCCCGCGATATTTACAATAACTGCCGTATCAAACTTTGATAAAAACGGCAATTGTTTTTCGATGAATTCTTTTAACCCGTCGTTTTGCAGGCCGATAGTATTTAACATCCCTGATGGGGTTTCGCATATACGGGGTGGGGGATTGCCTTCTTTTTTATTTAAAGAGAGGCTTTTAGTTATTACGGCTCCAAGTTTATTAAGGTCAACTAGTTGTGAATACTCTTCGCCGTATCCAAAAGTACCGGACGCGACCATTACTCGGTTTTTAAGTTTAATGCCTGCTAATTCCATATAATCTCCTTGGAATCAAAGACTGGACCGTCTTTACATGCCATTTTATATCCACTTATGGTTGATACCGCACACCCTTTGCAGGCTCCAATCCCGCAAGCCATGTAAGCTTCAAGTGATAATTGACATGGGATATTTTCTTTAATTGCAATTTCAGAGACGGCCTTAAGCATAGCTTTGGGACCACAAGCAAAGATTGAGGCTGATTGTTTGTCTGTTAAAGCTTTTATCAGATTTTGTAATATATCGGATACAAGTCCTTTTGTTCCGCATGATCCGTCTTCAGTTGAGGTTTTTACTTTTATACCTAGAGTAGTTAAATCTGATTCGCAGATTATTAACCTTTTTGATTTTGCGCCTATCAAAACATTTACATCGATCGGATTTTTAATCAAAACTTCAGCAAGCGCAAATAGGGGTGCGATCCCCATGCCGCCCCCAACTAAAATTGCCGACGTTTTATCTGACCTTACAGAAAAACCTTTTCCCAAAGGACCCAGAATATTGATTGTTTCCCCCTCTTTTTTTTGAGATAAGATTGTTGTCCCTTTTCCTATGATTTCATACAGCAATTCAATAGTTTGATTCTGCCTGTTTATTTTATGGATTGAAATAGGTCGCCTAAGAAGGGGGGATGTTTCAGTTGAAACCCTGACATTTACGAATTGGCCGGGAAGGGCATTTTCTGCGATATGTTTTGATTGAAGTGTTAATTTGAAAAAATGGGGAGCGATATGTTTGTGGGCTACTATTTTAACTTTTTCTTGGCGCATCCTTTATATATTTTAGCATAAAAAAAGGGTAAGGGATCAAGGTTTCTTATTCACCTCGATGATCCTAATTGGGGTTCAAATAGCAATCGTCTCTTTGATATGTTTTCTATCCAACTTAAGTTCTGAAATGTCGATGATAGGGGGTTCTTTTTTGACTAATGATGTTACAATTTGTCCGGTAGCTGGAGAATGCATAAAGCCATGACCGGAAAACCCTGTTGCGATTATTAATCCTGGAACTGGCGCGTCGATTATCGCATGCTTATCGGGCGTTTCATCACTTAAACTCGTTAAAATTTTCTTAATGCCGGATTTTTCAAGTTCCGGGATTCTGTTGATACTTGCTTCAATTGTTTCATCGACCGCCTCTGACTGTCTTTCAAAATCTTTTTCTTCTGCTTTTCCAGACATCCCCACCAGCGCATCGTCTCCTTCTTTTTTGATATACCAGCCAGTTGGAATTTCCATGATAAGGGGATAATCAAACTTGAAGCTTTCAATAACCAGAATATATTTTCTTTTGTGTACAATCGGGATATCGATCCCAATTGTTGCTCCAAGTTCTCTTGATTGTACCCCGGCAGAGAGGATAACTGTTTCTGATTGAAAATAGCCTTTGTCAGTTTTTATTCCTGTGATTTTTCCTTCTTTTTTTGTTATTGATAAAACAGTTGTTTCGTTTAAGAATTTGACTCCGTTTGCTTTTGCCCCTTTTTCATAATAGGCAAGGAGCGCCGCGGGATCGGCAACTCCGTCTTCCGCGAAAAAACTCCCGCTTTTTACCCCTTTAAGATTTAAAAAGGGGAATCTCTCTTTTATTTGTTTCACAGATAGGGCTTCACTTCTTATCCCCAGAGAATTTTGCATTTTAACTCGAGGGACGGACATCCCTTCTTTCATATCCAAAATTAAATACCCGTATTTTTTATAATCTATCTCTTTTGCAAGGGCGTTTATTTTTTTCATTGATTCGATAGAGAACTTACAATTAATTTCTGTTGTAAATTGATGTCGGACTCCACCGGAACAATACTGGGTAACAGCTGTTCCCAGGAGTTTCTCCTTTTCGATCAAGATGATATTATTTAAAGAGGCAGAAGAGAGATAATATGCTATTGCAGCTCCAACTATCCCTCCGCCGATAATTATTATCATTTGTTTGTTTTACACTCCTCTAATAGATGTATTTTTAACATAAACTTTTGCTAATTGAACCATCTCTTCAAGCTCTTCTTTTGAGTAAGGTTTAACTGATCTTAGATTCTCATCCCATGTATGCTGAGCCACAAATTGTTGAAGGATAAATTTTTGAGCATTAGGAATCTCTTTTGCTATCTCTTCAATATCTTTTTTGTCCAAAAGGGTAGGTACGACTGTTGTTCGAAACTCGTATGGGATTTGGCTTTCCATAATGAGCTTTATGCTCTCTTTTATGTTGTCTAAATTGACACTTGTCCCGCAAAGTTTTGAATATTTTTCATTCAAAGGACCTTTTATGTCCATTGCTATATAATCGGCTAATTTTTCATCGATAACTTTTTTTAGAACATCAGGTTCATTTCCGTTTGTATCAAGTTTAATTTGAAAACCCAGATCTTTTATCCGTTTCATAAATTCAAAAAGGCCTTTGTTTTTGTGAAGAGATGGTTCTCCTCCTGTCAGACAAATTCCATCTAAAAAATCTTTGTGTTCAATTAGAAATTTTTCTATCCTGTCGACGGAAATTGTTTCGTAACCTTCCGGGTTTTCAACCAATCCTGAATTGTGGCAAAAAGGGCATCTGAAATTACAGTAGGGGATATATATAGTTGATACAACTTTCCCATCCCAATCCAAGAAGGAAGTTTCTATAAAGCCTTTTATTTCGATGTCCATTATTTTATAAAACAACTTCTACTTTTGGAGCAAAGTTTGTTTCCATTGTCCAATAAACAGCTTTTCCCCCCTTTAAACAGTAAACTTTAAAGCTATCGTAAAAGTTAGCCAAAGTGCCTGATTCTCTCCAGGATTTGAGAAATTTTCGTGATGGATGTTCACAAATCTCATCTTTGAACACTTTATCTTCTGAAATTTCCAGTTTGCCTGAAACTCTGACTTGAATCCCTTTTTTAAAATCGTTAAAACAAAGTTCAACTTTGGGGTTTTTGCTTATTTGTTTGTGAACGTCCTTCATTATCCCGCTATGAAAGATAATCCCGTTTTCATCAGCACGAAAAAGAAACATTCCTCTACAACGTGGCTGATCTCCTTCAACAGTGGCCAAATGAAAAGCCGGATTCGCATTCATCAATTCAAACATTTCTTCTTTCTTCATAAATAGCTCCTTTTTAAAATTATTCTACAATATATTTTTTGATAGTGTCAATTTCAACCCGATTACTCACGGTGAACTTTGGATGATCTTTTCTACTCCATTTACAAACCTCTTAACATTTTTAAAGTCTCTCCGTTTTTTTAAAATGGCAAATTGTCTTAAATTTTCTCCTTTATAATCTTTTGGATCTTTGGTTGTTATGTTGAATTTGTCTTTTAATATTTTATGGAATAGGTTTTCCGCTTTGTCATTTGTCTCTCCTCTTATTTGAACTCTTTGAACCGTAAATTTTTTCTTTTCCAGCTCTTTTTCAGAAAAATTAAAAAGACTTCCCTGGCAAATTTTTAAGATGGTTTTTTGCGGGCTTGCGCTCAGGTTTTTTAACCCTTTTTTTATTATTTTAAAAATCTCTTTTTGTACGACAGCAGATCTTTTCTTTTTGTCCTTTATCCTAAAAGTTTTTAAGGATACTTCACCATAAGAAATGTTTTCCCCGTCATTTAAAAGAATCATTATTCCGCCGTATAAAGAGCCGGAGCCACTGTCGTCAATTTCTATTATTGAAGGATTTTTCCCTCTTGCAAATAAAGACCTTAAAAATTTTATCATATCTTTTTATTATATAGGTTTTTTAAAGAGATGAAAACTCCGTATTATTGGTGTGTAAATATGCAATATGAGTAGAATATGATAAAATATCAAAATCTATTAGCTAATACTGGAATTTTTAATATGACCTATATTTCTCTTTATCGTAAGTGGCGATCACAAAATTTTGATGAAATTGTTGGACAGAAGCATATTGTTCAAACGCTTAAAAACGCAATACTTCAAAAACGCATTGCCCATGCTTATCTTTTTTGTGGACCACGTGGAACCGGCAAAACTTCAATTGCCAGAATTTTTGCTAAGTCTTTGAATTGTAGAGAAGGGATTACTGTTTCTCCTTGCGGTAAATGTGACAGTTGCGCCAAAATTCGTGATGGCCATTCAGTCGATGTTATAGAAATAGATGCCGCAAGTAATAGAGGGATTGATGAAATAAGAGATTTACGCGAAAAGGTTCGCTATATGCCTGTAGAGGGGCAATATAAGGTTTACATAATTGATGAAGTTCATATGTTAACAACCGAGGCGTTTAATGCTTTATTAAAGACTCTTGAAGAACCTCCTCAACATGTAATCTTTGTTTTGGCTACAACAGAAGCATCCAGGGTTCCTGCAACAATTAAAAGTAGATGTCAAAGACTTGATTTTTCCAGAATATCTCTTGAAGAGGTTAAAAATCATTTAAAGAATATTGCCCTTTCAGAAAATTTTGACATTGAAGATAAAGCCATTGATATTATTGCCCGTTTGGGGGAGGGAAGTATGAGGGATTCGGTCTCTCTATTAGATCAGTTGGCTGCTTATGCGGGAAATAAAATCACTTTAGATGATGTTGTTTTACTTTTGGGTTGTGCTGATGAAGAGATGTTGTTCTCTTTGGCTGATGCAATAGCCAAAAAAGACGCGGCCGGACTTTTGAATGTTATAAGCCTCGGAATTGACCATGGTCGCAGTTCCTTGCAGATGTTAAGGGATCTTGTAATGCATTTTAGAAATATTTTGTTTTTAAAGTTTAAAGCGGATGAAGTTTTGGAATTGACAAATGATCATCTTGAAAAGTTAAAAAAACAGTCTGATCTTTTTAGTCTTGGCGATGTTAATCGTATAATTAAAATTTTAGCTAAAACAGAACTGGACATGAAATGGCATCCTTATCCGAGGCTTGTATTTGAAGTCGGCCTTTTGGATGTGTTACAAGCTGATGATCTTAACCTTAAAGAAGTTGTAAGCAAGTCCCATCCGCCAAAATCTTTAGTGGTAAAGGAAGAGAGCTCTGTTAATATTAATGATTCTGAGGTTGTTGGAAATTCTACTTTTAACAAGCTAAAAGCTAATTGGCCTGTTATATTGGATAAAGTCAAGAAGAAGAGTTTGTACGGGTTTGTCTCTTTACATGAGGGACAGCCTGTCGATGTTACTTCTAACAATGAGCTCATCATATCTTTTAAGAAAGGATATTCTTTCCATAAAGATCGTCTGGAAGAGACAAGAAACAAAGAAGTGGTTGAGTCGATTATTTCAGAAGTTATGGGCGAGCCTTTAAAGGTTAAGTGTAGTGTAGATGTAAGTGTAGAGACAAAAAAGCCTCAAGTTACAGTTGGTACCGTAAAAGAGATTTTTGAAGGGGAGCTTGTTTGACTAAGAGAAGCTGTCATAGCAGGAAGAGAGAAAATTACGCAAAAAGGAGCTGATTTGAAATGGTATTTGGCAATTTAGGTAATATGGGAAATATGATGAAACAGGCTATGGAGATGCAGAAAAACTTAAAAAGGATAAAAGATGAACTGAAGCATGCAAGATATGATTCTGAAGAGGGGGGGGTAAGTGTTGTTGTAAATGGAGACATGGAAATTCAAGAAATAAAAATACCAACTGGAATTGACGAAAGAAGGCTTGAAGATACAGTTAAAAAGGCTGTCAATAAAGCATTAAAAAAAGCAAAAGATGATGCTGCGGGTAAATTAAAAAATATTACTGGAGGGATGTCTATTCCAGGCTTGACTTAATCCCGATTATCATAAATCGGGGTTAAGATGGATCCCCGCTTTTGCGGGGATGACAAATTGCAAAAACTGTCATTACGCAACAAGCCCTACAGGGTACAGGAGTCAGGATTCTTTTTTCTGAACCTGATTTAAACTTAAAGGAAATCTGAAATGAGCCGATATTCTTCAGCAATGAATAACTTGATAGAAGTTTTAAAGCGTCTTCCCGGCGTTGGGCCTAAGTCTGCACAGAGGCTTGCTTTTTATATTCTTGGGGTGACAGAACAGGAAGTAGAAGAGCTTGCCAGGACAATTGTGGAGGCAAAAAAGAATATCAAAAATTGTTCTCAATGTTTTCATATAACGGATAAGGACCCTTGTGAAATATGTATTGATGAGTCTCGGGAAAAGGATATTATTTGTGTTGTTGAAGAGCCAAAAGATTTGATGGCAATAGAGAGAAGCAGAAGTTTTAAGGGGGTTTATCATGTTTTGGGTGGGGTTATCTCTCCTTTGGACGGTGTAAGTCCGGATGCTTTAAGAATAAAGGAACTTCTTCAAAGGATTGTTGCTTTAAAGATTTCCGAAGTTGTCCTTGCGATGAACCCAACGACAGAGGGAGAGGTTACTGCTATGTATATTACAAAACTTTTGTCTCCTTTAGGAGTCAGGGTGACTCGGATAGCTTACGGGTTGCCAATTGGAGGGGACTTGGATTACGTGGACGAAGCTACGCTGTCAAAATCTTTTGAGGGGAGAAGAGACTTTCATTCTTGATCCCTTTTTTATGATTTATCTTATCTATGCTTTCCTCAAAAGCCAAGAAATGATTGCATTAAATAAAACAAACCAGATCTTGCGGCAGTATAAATTGATCCTATTGCCGCGATAGACATTCCTGCTGCTATTAGCTGTTCCTTTCTTGTCATATCATTGTATAGGGTTTGTTTTACCGCTGTTTCAAAATCCATAGCTCTTATCCCTTTTAAGATATTCATTCTTCTGATACCTGCCATATAAAGTTTTCTTGCTAAAGAAGAAGATCCGGGGATAATGATGTTCTGGTTAGGAGAGTAATTAGTTTGTTGAGATTCATCATTATAAGTTAGAAAATAACTTGAGCTTGCTTCACCCCGATTAGGAAATTGGGGTTCATTATATGCAACAGTCACTTCCAGCCTGGTGTTTTTTGCCGCGGCTGCAATGGTACAACCTAAATTATAAGTTGAAGGGCTTATCCATCCTCTTAATCCACTTAATGTTTGTGTGTTGTTATCTGACTCAGTGAAAAATTCGACAGCAGGATCCGCGTAATATACAAAATCAGGGTCGTTTATTATATCCGAATGGTTTTCTCCGAAAACAATATCATCAGCCTCATCTTTTGTTATATTTTCTCTGAAGAGGATCCTTTTTTCCCTGTTTAAGATAAATTGGTGAAGTCTTTCATTTAGTGTGTAGATCCTTAAACGCCCAATGCCGTCTTCATCAAGCCAAAAGAGTATAGCTCTTCTATCTTCTGTTATGCTAAATTCCCATGCGGGAGATGGTGTAAATTTTGTTGGAGTTAGTTCGTTAATGTCTCCTAATACAGATCTGTCAATATGTCCTAAAATTGTATTATGCCCTAATCTTATTGTATTGATATTGTATGGATCAAATCCCATAAGTCTTGCGGCTGTCGCATCGACCGCTACAGGATCAGTGCCAAATAAAATAAAAGGAGAGGTCGGATCGACAGGATTCCCAAAATGAGGGCCCATTCCATCCTGACCAAATCTTCCGTCTACAATGTCAATAACCGGAATTTTCATCCCATATCTTATAATATTGTTTGCCCTTATTATTGATTTGCTTAAATTTTGATGCATATTATCTCTGTTATCTGTTAACCCCATCCCAAGGTTTTTAAGGCAAAGAGATAAAAAGTCCTGATGATGGGTTTTTGGAAGTGTCATGTTGATTATTAATAAATTTGGATCATTTAAAAGAGCGGGGAAGAATAGTCCCTCTCTTTCTTCAAAATTGACGCGATGTAAATCGTAAAAAGCTATATTATGCTGTTGAGCCAAAGATTCTAAACCAATATCAGCGCTAAAAAATGGGATATAGTCTGGAACGTGATAAAGCTGGTTTGTATAACCTGCACAATGGTCTGCGATTATGACTTCAGATGCCCCGCCTTCTTGCGCGAATCTAGCCATTGCAATCATCAGATCCCTGCTTGTCATAGAATATTGATGTGGAACAGAGCTTGGCCCTGCCAAGTTCGGTTTTATTAAAACTTTTTTACCTCGCATTGTTTCAGAGGTTATTCCAATTCCCTGCAATCCTCTTGTTATTGTT
This sequence comes from candidate division WOR-1 bacterium RIFOXYB2_FULL_36_35, assembly GCA_001771505.1. Taxonomy (NCBI): domain Bacteria; kingdom Bacillati; species candidate division WOR-1 bacterium RIFOXYB2_FULL_36_35. The sequence continues at coordinate 3,183 of MEUA01000040.1, read as the reverse complement.
GTGTGAAGAGCCTCCCTTGATGGATATTGAAGACTTTTTGCGGCGAATATTTTTTGTGAAAACATTTTATTTCCTCCAGTAGAATTTTCTTACTATTTCCTAAATATTTATCGGCAAAAATAGGTTGGAATTTCATATACAAAGTTAACCCCGATTATGATACTCGGGGTTAATTTCTGGTTTTACTGTGAATAATCAAGGTTAAATTTGTTATAATTGATTATTAAAAAAAGGAGCAATTTGATGAACATAAAAGTGCAAGTGAAACGATTAGCCCATGGAGAAGATTTACCTCTTCCTAAGTATATGAGTGATCATGCGGCGGGGATGGATCTTTATGCTGCAGTTACGGAAGATCTTGCAATTCCGCCTGGCGGCTGGAAATTAATACCGACAGGGCTTGCGATTGCTCTTCCAGAAGGGTATGAAGCTCAAGTTAGGCCGCGTTCCGGACTCGCTCTAAAACAGGGTATTTCAGTATTAAATACTCCCGGAACTGTCGATGCCGATTATCGTGGAGAGGTTGGTGTTATCCTTATGAACCACAGTAAACAGGATCTTGTTGTTAAACGCGGCGACCGTATTGCGCAGATGATTGTAAATAAAATAGAGCGAATTGAGTTTGAAGAGGTCTCTGATCTTTCATCGACAGACCGTGGTGTGGGGGGGTTTGGGCATACAGGGTGATCAATCGGTGTCAAATGAAGAAACGGAAAAAACAAAAGGACGGAAGAACTAAAAGATAAATTTTATAGATTCAAATTCTGCAAAAAAGAAATCAGATGGGCTCATGAATTCTACTGCAAGATAAGCGATGGAGATAGGATAATCTGTTGCGGAAACATCTATAGCGTGTGATCCTTCAAAAGCGGTATCATCTTCAAAAGTCAAGAAATTGTAAGAATAATTAAAACCTCCGGGGGTTTGAATATCTTTTCCCACTTCAATTGCATAAGCCCCAGCTGCTCTAACAGATAAAAAATTCTGCTGCATTCTAAAACTAAAACTTTGGCCGGAAAGGTTTAAATCTATTCCATTCAAGTCCTTTACTTTAAGATGCACAGTTGCCTTTTTTGTGATTTCTATTGGAGTTTGAAGCGCAAATATTAAAAAAGTATAATTATATTCCATCATGTTTTCGCATTTTATTCCTATTGTATTTGATTTTTTATCAGTATCAACAAAACATATCCCTTGATCTTCATATTTCTTTTCAACATAACAGTCAGCATTTTCTTCGCAATTTAGAGTTAATGGAGTTGTTTCCGTCGAAGGAGTTTGTGCAGGGGTGGGGGAGTTTTTTTGATCTTCTTCTGTTTCACATCCAAACATTGATAATGCTGTTATCGGCATAAAAGTTTTTAGAATAAAAATAGCAGTGGTTAAAAGTAGACGCAGTTGATTACAACTGTGTCGCATTGAAAAGCCATTTGTTGCTTGGGGTCTCTTTGGAACTCGGAGTTCATTGATTGTATTTATTTTCACAATCCAACTCCTTTGCCCTATTACACGGGCTTTGGTATAATGATGTCGCAAGACAGTTTAGAAAATTTCAGGTGATATTATGGGACTGTTGCGAAATGGTCATTCCCGTGAAAACGGGAATCTATTTCTCGTAAAACAACCCCGATTATAATAATCGGGGTTAAGATGGATCCCGCTTTTGCGGGGATGACAAATTGCAAAAACTGTCATTACGTAACAAGCCCATTATACGAGTAGAAGGAGCTAACGTAACAGGGATTAGGAGGAAATGGTATGTCAAAAATAAAAGTTGTAGTCAATGGAGCCCGCGGGAAAATGGGGATAGAGACAGTTAAAGCTGTTTTAAATGAAAGCGATTTAGATCTTGTCGCTCAAATTGACCTTGGCGATGATCTTGTTAAAGCTATAAAAGAAAAAAAAGCGGAAGTAGTTGTCGATTTTACTCATCCAAAAGCTGCTTTTCAGAATGTAAAAAATATTTTGGAAGCTGGCGCGCATGCTGTTGTCGGCACAACAGGGCTTACAATTAATAACTTGAAAAACATGGAGGATTTTTGTAAAAAGACTAAAAGAAATTGTATAGTAGCCCCTAATTTTGCGATAGGAGCTGTCCTTATGATGCAATTTGCAAAAGAGGCTGCAAAATATATGAAAGATGTTGAAGTAATCGAATTTCATCATCAGCATAAAGTTGATAAACCGTCCGGGACCGCCATTAAAACGGCAAAAATGATTCAGGATGTTATTGGTAAGGAGAGAGAGATACCGATTCATGCTGTCAGATTGCCCGGACTTGTGGCGCATCAAGAGGTTATATTTGGAGGCTTGGGTCAAACTTTAACGATTCGTCATGATACAATTAATAGAGAATCATTTATGCCTGGAGTTATTCTTGCTATCCGTAAAGTTGGAGATCAAAAAGGTTTAGTTTACGGATTGGAGGAGATTTTATAGTCCTCACTCTGAGAGGAAATTAGTGTGGGTAGTAGTTGGCAAAAGAGGTAAATAGTATGTTAAATGAACTTAAGAAATTGCTAAGAGAGACGGGAGCGTTTAAAACGGGAGAATTTACTTTATCTTCCGGCAAAAAAAGCAATTTCTATATTGACTGCCGCAGGATTACTCTTCATCCTCAAGGAGCAAAGCTGATTGGCAAGATTATCCTTGAAAAGATAAAAGGGATGAAAATAGATGCGGTTGGAGGGATGACACTGGGGGCCGATCCTATAATTGGGGCGGTTATAACTCTTTCTGATATTCCGGGTTTTATAGTTCGTAAAAAAGAGAAGACTCATGGAACAGGACAAAAAATAGAAGGTATTATTGAAGCAGGTTTTAATGTTTTAATAGTGGAAGATGTTTCAACTACTGGAGGATCTGCTTTGCAAGCGATAGAAGCAGTCGAGGCTGTCGGGGCTAAGGTTGTGAAAGTTATATCTGTTGTTGATAGGGAGGAAGGGGCTTCCGAGGCTTTTAAACGCTATGATTTTGATCCGATTTTTAGAAAATCAGAGCTTATCCATAAGCCATAAGCTATAAGCCATAGGCCATAAGCTAATATGCCCGTGTAGCTCAGTTGGTAGAGCACGTCCTTGGTAAGGACGAGGTCACCGGTTCAATCCCGGTTGCGGGCTAAATTTTTTATGTATTACTTATATATAATTCAAAGTGAAAAGATGGGGAGATATTATGTTGGAG
>MEUA01000039.1 GCA_001771505.1 candidate division WOR-1 bacterium RIFOXYB2_FULL_36_35 | reverse complement strand
TTCAATAGCAGAAAGCCCTCCTACCAATTTATTTTCAGCATTGAAAATGAAGACAGTAATATCGGGATCAGTCAAAAAATGGGAGATAATATCGCTTTTTTTCTTTTTTAGCCATGCGAATTCTTCTGCCAATGCTATATGCGCCTTTGAATCTTTTGCCAGTTTTCTAAGTTCTTCCTTATTTATAGATACCAATTTATATTTGTCGCCTTTAAAAGGAATAAACTCCAATCCAAGTCCTTCTAAACAACCAAACATTGTTTCATCCCCCAAAGGAAGATAGGCATCAAGAAGTGCGTTAAAATAATCTTTTAAATTCTCTCTGCCGGTGGAAGATGACAAGCTATCCCTAGAGATACCTAAATCTCTTGTCATTATGGAGATAATTTTTGTTTTTATTTTTTGAGCAATCCCATCACTCAACAATTCATCAACATTTGGAGAAGAACTCCCACCAACGCCGTTTTCTTTTATTTTATATTGTTCAATTATCTCTGTAAGTTTTGCAATAATGATTGCCCTGATCTCTCTAGGATTATAATTTAGCCCTTCTAAACGTGCTACTACAAACAAAAAATCCTCAAGATTATCGGAATGTGCCCTATCCACCATGATTGCAAACCTCAACATTGTAGAATCTACTATAGGAAGGGTAATTTGAACAATTGGTTTTGTCCTGCCTGAAGAAACTGGAGGATGTATAGCCCTGTCAATTGAGGAAGCTACTCTTCTTAACAATCTTAATGGTATTAACGGAGGAATTATCTTCATAAATAAACTTAAATTGATACTTGTTGAAAATTACATTGTGTCTTGGCAATTTGGAACTATAATATTGCGCAAGGACATTTATAAATTATAGCACATTTTTATATCAATTTGCGCTTATTTGTTCCCACACTAAAATATCCCGCTATTTGTAGCGTGAGTTTCATGTATGGGGTTTTGGTGTGGGAATAAATTGAGAAAAAAGTCAAAAAATCAATCTTTATTGCCATTTGGTTTAACCTTCACCATGGAAAAAAAAGCCAATCCCCTTACCTCCGGATGAGGATCAGAGAGAAGTGCCTTTTTAACTTGAGCATTATTGGCTCCCAGTATATGTATTAATGTAGCCGCCAATTCTTTTCTCACTTGCCACGAACTCTCCCTTTTTAGATATGACAGCCAGTAATCTAAACTAACTTTATAATTAAAAGTATTAGAATTTTGATTAAATCTGAATATTGCCCTTATAGAAGCCTTTCTAAGGTCAGAATATTCAGCCCCGGAATATCTGTGATCGTCAAGTACTTTGGTTGCAACCTCGTATGAATACTTGTTCACCCTGGATAAAAGAAGATATGCGGATATAACTTTCAAATCATTATCTTTCGTTTTGTCCCATATATTTTTTGCATAAGGATAGACATCCTCCCCTTTATATCCCAAAAGGCTTCTTAATGCCGTTTGGTGGATCACTTGTTCATGGTCAAAAGAAGGTTTTCCTACATTTTTTGGATAATTTTTCTTGATTACTTCAGCAAAAATCATTTGAATTGGTTCTTTCATTTTGGGATCAGCAACTGACAACCTGTACAATCCGAAAGCAGATTCCCGTATCGCCCAATATTCTCTATCTATATTTCCATTTAACAAATAATATGCAAGGTCAGGAACAAGAGCGTTAAGTTTTAACCTCGTCGTCCCCTCTTTTATGGCAGATGCTACAATTCTTTGGTCTTTATCTTTTAAATATTTGAGGATTACTTTCCCATCTTTATCATTTTCTATTTCTTGTAAGCATTTAATGAAGTTTTGATAATCTTTTTCTCCTATCTGTATGATATATTTTCCGCTTGCTTGCTCCTGATAACTTTCATCTTCATTTCTTTTTACTTTTTTAGTTTCTAAATCTTCTTGAATAAAACTACTGGGAATAGATTTATTTACTTGAGGCTGAAATGTGGATGAAAAATAATACCCGTCATAATCTTTAGGGGAACCAAAAACACCAGTAAAACTAACCCCCTCCGGCATAGGAACAGGGATATACACCGTTTGAGGAAGGAGGTCTGAACTCCTTTCCGGTATCTCTTCGTCAACTGCTACAAAAGAGGTATATTGCGACATCAATTTATATTCCAATGCCAACTTTATTACTTCTTCTTTGATATCATCCTTTTTCCCACCAATTTGAGCAAGCATAAGGCTTTTTATCTTTTCCCTTCCCCATACAGAAGCAAGAGAATAATTGTCAAAATTCCAATCGGGCAGATCAACCTTTATCTTTTCTTGATAACTCTTCCCGTTAATTTTCCCCTTTAAAGTCACAGAACCACTTCCGCTATTATCATAACGACCAAAGATTATAAGCGGCTGGGCAGAATAAAGATCGGGCAGAGGATCGGGTTGTATATCATAAACTTTTACTCCGGAAAAACTTAACTCAACATCGGTCAAATAAGGTTTTGAAACTCTGGAAAGCATATCTTTTACAATAGGCTCGGCAGGTTCATCCTGCCTGATATATTGCGCTGTCCCATTCCCAAGTTTCGCCATTCCTTCCAAAAGATAACGGTTTGTTGAAGAACCAACCCCAAAAGAGAATAATCTTGTATCCCCTTTTTTCTCTTTTATAGCTTCAAGAATTTCATTTTCATTTCCAATATAACCGTCCGTCATAAAAAAAACTATCCTCTGCCTATCTTTTGTTTTTGGGGCATCAAGACATGCCTTTACCCCTTCTATCGCCATTGTCCCCCCTTCCCCATTTAATGCCTGTATATAATCCAACGCTTCTTCTTTGTGGTAATAACTTGCGGGAACGGGTTTTGGTGCAAACGCGCTCGCATTTTCAGAAAATCTTATTATTTGAAAAGTGTCGTCAGCCGACAATCCTTTTATGCAGTGATACATTGCCTCTTTTACTTTTTGTATAGGATATCCGCTCATTGACCCTGAACAATCAACAACAAAGAAAATTTCTTTCTTTTGGAGATTGTAATTTACGCTGTTGAAACTCGGTTGGAGCATAAGCATCACATAACCGCCTTGTTGGGATTTGTGAGTGAGATAAGAAAATTTGGGAAGCGCTCCCGCAACCTGATACTCTAAAATAAAATCTTTGTTGGGTATTGAATCTTGCGGTTTAATGCTAATGAGGGTTTTGCAATCTTTAGTCATTTGCCTATCAATATCATGAGATTTGGAATGCAAATTGGAAATTGCAAGCCCAGGATCAAGTTTCACCGATAAGCTTATATCGTGTCCGCTTCTTCTTCCGGGTTTTAAGACAGGAGGAGAAATATTTGCCGCATCGGTTACGCTTTGCGGATTATATCTTGGGCCTACAACCATCGGAAAAACATAACTATAAGTCCCGCGGTCATATTTTAACGGCTGAATATATCTGATTGTTACGACAATTTCTTCCCCGGGCTGAATATTTGCAACTGATTGAGTAAATATGTTTGGGCGTTCTTGATTTAAAAGAGCTGTCCGTTTACCTTGTTGTTTTGCTTGTTCATAAATCTGCCTTGCAACCTCTCTTCTATGAATTTCTCCATAAATATTGCGGGTTCCAATTGTCATCACCATTTCATTTACAGCGGCGCTTTCGGGAAGTGGAAAAACATAGACAGCTTCTATTTTATTTTTATAAGGATTTTTAAAGTATTGCTTTACTTCGACATTGGCCAAAAAACCAGATATTTCAGCGAAGACATCAGTATGTTTGAGCGGAAATTCCAAAATCTTACCATCTTCCGACTCACTCCTCAAACACCCTTCCGTAACATTCACATCAACATCTGCCTCTTTTTGCGCATTTACCTTATAGGCCGCAACAAACACCAAACTGACAACTATTACACCAAAAAACAAAAAATTCATAAGCCAGCACTTTAACATATCCATTGTTTCCTCCTTGAATATCGCTTCCACTGGTTTAGACAGAAAAGTCGCAGAAAAGTTCCCGACATCATGTTTTATGACTACGAACAAATCGACATCCTCCACCACAATTTTCAAATCGCCCGCATTTTTCGCAACTGATTGAAAAATTATTTTCTTGAAAACTTTTGACTGATTCTGATTGAGATAATTCAGAAAAATTGCTACTAAGAAGATTTCCGATCACTTGAGGATTTTGTTCGCAAGTTCTTAAATTTCCGAAAGGATCAATAACCCATTTTTCTTTGCCGCAAACACATGAGCCAAAATTCAAGTTGGGATACTCTTTATGATTAATAATACAAGATTCAATCGGAATTGTTATATTAATCGGCATTTTATATTCTTTGCTTTTTTTGTCAGCAATTACAAGCACTTGCAAAAGTTCTTTATCTGAAATAGACAATTCGGATAAATAGTCTAAGCCTCTCCCTCCGGGGACAAAACGATTTATCGCCACAGTGTCAGCCAAAAAAGCAAAAGACAAATCTATAACATCTGAAATATCTTCTAAATTTAATTTTGTAGCAACAAAAGAGATGGTCAATTTACTGCCTCCATTTTTAATAAGCAAAACAGCTTTTCGCACAATTTCCAACTGTTCGCTACCGCATAAATGCTTATATGTGCCTGGATTCAAAGTAGGAAGAGAAATTTCAAAGTAGATAACACCATTCTCAATTAATTTGGAAATCTTTTCTTCGTCAAGCAAAAGACCATTTGTAGCTATGCCAACTCTTGTTTTTTTACTTAAAAGCAGAACAACATCAAATATATTAGGATGTAAAAGAGGCTCCCCTCCGGCAATTGTTATTCCTGAAGGTGAAATATCATCAAAAAGCTTATCAAACAATTCTTTTGTTTTATCAAAAGAAAGCTCTCTTTGATCATAATTATGCTCCTCTTTCCAAACATTATAACAGTAAAGACAATTGTTGTTGCATCGAGCCGTTATTTCATAAATAAAATACGGTTTTTTCATCTTTCCATATCAATAACTAATGCTTTTAAAAACGGGAGATTTTTTTTAACTTCTTTTATAGCTTTTTTTGTCGTTTCATATTTCAAGGTTATATCCTCTTCCGAAGTATAATTATCATAATAATAAGGCTCTTTTAATCCTTCTTTATGATTTCTGCCTTTAATTTTATAATTATTATAATATTCTTCAAATAGCCCAACATAGTCAGAAGCTTTATAATTTTCACTATCTTTTTCTTGCGGCCAATAAAAATAAAATTTAACATAATTTTGGCTAATTGCTTTTAACACATAAATTTTTTCTATATTTTCTTCAAGATTCAACAAGGCCTGCTCACCCTCTTTTTGGTCTATCAATCCCTTAGCTTTCAAATCAAGAAGAACATCGATCTTCCTTTCAAAGTTTTCAATATTTTTGTCAAGATTATCCTCTATCAAATTTGGCGGCATTACCATTCTTGTCATCGCGTTATCAATAGAACCAAAACACATATAATCAATTCTAGTTTGGCAAAAATTTGCCAACAAGTCTATTTCTTCAGAACTTATAAGATAATCTGGCAAACCGGAAAGTGACAATTTCAAAGTTTCAAGATGTTTTATCAACTCATTCATTTTGTCCAAATTGATAACCATAAAATACCGAATATTGTTATTATCATATTCTCTGGGTAAGATAATATCTAGCTCTTTCCAAAACCTTTTAAACTCTTGCCATTCTTTAGTTTTACCAAGTTCAACAAGTCTATCTTTTTTTGTTTCACTTTTAACTTCGACTTCCCCCTCTTCAGCCTGTTGCTGATCCAAGCTTCCTGCTTCATTTTTAAAAAATAACCCTATAAATAAAATCAAAAAAATCGCAAGAACTCCTTTCCTCTTGTCTTTCTGTTTGGCAGACATATAAAGCCCTCCTATTTAAATTCAATTAAAACTCTTCTAAAGTCTGTATTTGAGCTTTCTTTTTCCAAAATAGATTTTACGCTACGGAAAGTTTTAGCTTTATTTAAAAAATCATCCCATTTAGCCACAGGGATATCTGCTTCAAGTTGTTTTGGATATATTACTGTCCCGAATATCTTTTCAAAAGAAATGACAGTTCCTCCTGCTTTCTCAATATAAGCTTTAATTTCAAATACATCTAGCATTTCCATAGAAAGAGCCGCCCCGGCATCAGCCTCTTTTTTGCCTTCGGAAAGAAAATCAGATTTCAGTTCTTTTTTGGGTTCAATAGAGGATGACGGGATTGAAGTTTTATTTTTTTTCAGCCTCTCTTGATCTAAAATAGAATTTTCTGTTCTATTTTTCTCTGCAGGCAGTAATTTTGTTTTTGCAATCTTCTTATTTTGCTCTTGCTTATTTGCCGCGACAAATCCTTTGCTGTAGTCTTTGTTCATAACATCAAATCCTTTTTCTATTTGGATATTGTAAACAACAAGAAAAACTAGAGCGGCAACAACGGCAGAGCTTGCAAGCCCCATGGGGATGTTAAGGCGAACAGGCACAAACAATCCATTTATCATTTCACGAAGTTTAGATCGTTTTTCCAATCGCTCATGCACTTTTGCCAAAAAGTCAGGCGGCGCATCAACCTTTTTAAGATTGTTTAATAAGTTTTTGTATTCTTTATCATCCATTTAAATCAATCCTTTGAGCTTCTCTTTGAGCTCTTCCCTTGCTCTCGCAATTCTCGACTTAACAGTCCCAAGTTTTATCCCCGTAATATCAACAATCTCTTCATAAGACAAGCCTTCAATATCCCGCAATATAAGGACACTCTTCTGATCTTCATCCAAAGAATCTATAGCTTTTTGAATTTTGTTATTTAACTCTTTTCGCTCAAACTGCTTACTCGGCGATAAAGATTCATCTCCCGCATCTTGTATCTCGTAGCTCGTATCTTGTTTGCTTTTTCTATGTTTAAAAGAACTAATTCTATTCCTGCAAAAGTTAACTGTAACAGCATAAAGCCATGTCGAAAACTTTGAATCACCTCTAAACTTTGAAAGCGACTCAAAAACCTTTACAAAAACATCTTGCGCGCAATCACAAGCATCATCATAATTCCCCAAAAATCTGAAACATAAATTAATAACTTTATTCTGATATTTCACAACCAAAACATC
>MEUA01000038.1 GCA_001771505.1 candidate division WOR-1 bacterium RIFOXYB2_FULL_36_35 | reverse complement strand
TATTGAAAAATGCTTTTTGCTAGGAGAAAGTCAGGAAGGCTATTTTCCCGGCCAACTGCTGATATCCTGACCGTACTTTTCTTTCTTTTCCGTAAGGTTTTTTTTAAGTATGGCTATGTTTTTTGCAAGTTCCTGTACAGTCTCTTCAAAGTCATTTAACTGGCTTAAAAATTTATCCGCGGACAACTTTTTTTCTTCAACCATTTGGTTCACCTCCGATAGATTAACCCCGATTATTCACCCCGATTATCATAATCGAGGTTCACGCTAGAATCAATAACCAACAAATTGTCAAACATTGATTCGAGGTATGAGTAATCGGGGTTAATTATATCATTGTTTATATAAGTATGATCTTAGGGAATTTAACCCCGATTATTCACCCCGATTAGGAAATCGGGGTTCATACCTGGGAAAAGTTCCAACACTCTGATATAATTCTGTTCGTCTATAAATAATCGGGGTTAACCGTTGGTGTATAAATAGTTGTGTAAATTGTCATTCTGACAAAAGTCAGAATCCAAGATGAATAAAAAAATATGGATTCCTGTTTTTACAAAAATGACATAATTTGAATTGACATAACATTCTTGACACTATTATTTAACTAAAAATGTAAAAGGCCTTCAACTCATATAAATAAGCAAGGAGAAAAAAAGTCCCAAGCAATTTGCTAAAGAGCAAATATGATTTTTTAGAGTTGTTTTCTTTTTATTATAGCCATCTGTTCTTGTATACCGGCTTGGCGTTCAATTTGTGTGTATTGTTTTTCTTCACTTTTGGTTAAAGGGAAATCGTTGCCTTTTTTAAGCAGGAGAGAAAAATTTCGATCAAAATTAAACTCATGAGTTAGGACTGTTGTTAACTCAACTATAAAAGAAATTATTTCTGAAATATATTTTGTTAATAGCCATCCTCCGGCAATTAAAGCTCCGACTGTTGTTTTTATTAAAATAAGCAATGGTCCAATCCCCCCCTGTAATATTAGAGAAGAGCACCAATAGCCAATAAAATATCCGCTTAAACCTGTTACCCAAGATAATCCAAGCGCCGTTATGCCAACAGCAGGATGAAACATGAAGCCATATACAATAGATCCTAGGCATGCTGTTATTCCACAAACACCCCCGATAAAGTTACTTAACGAATCTAATGTCTGTACTATGTGTTCCCAAGAAAATAACTTGCTAAATAAGATCTCTTGATTATTTTGCATTTTTTCTGATAAGTTATAAAAAAAATCAGGTTTCTTTATTGGGATTAATTCGTTTGATAGATTCTGCCATGAGACAGGGAAAGAGAGCTTTTCTCCTGATACTGTTTCTGCTTCAATCCCATCCCAGTGCAATAGGTAGGTAGGTTTTGTTGTCAGAGCTTTTAGGGAGCTATATATTTCGTCAGGTGTTGATCCTTTCTTAAAAGATAATTCACCTGCAAAACCGTTAAGTCTCCACCCTGTAGTTAAAGAATTAGGAACTCTTGCCTTTTTATCATGATTGGGATTGCTTGCTTTTAGTCCCCATCTGTCAACTGAAAGTTTTAAATCATCGAAATTAGTCTTTCTCGCAAGAGTTTTTGATAAGGGTTTTAGTGTAGGGTTCGGTAGTGCCTGATTTTTTATTCTACTTGTGCGCGGCAGCCTTACTTTCAATAATTTAACAGAACAGGTTGGCTTCATGATTGCTCCGTTGTTACAAAATCTTTTCGAAGAAGCTCAATAGCTTTTTGATATGCTTGCTTGACACTTTCTTGTCTTCTACCTTTAACCATTGACATATCTCTTAATTTTATAACTTCGCGCTGCATAATCAATACCCTTTCAATAGCATCAAGGGCTTTATCTCTTATTCCTTGATTAAAGAGGGTAGAAAAGGATATTGTTGTTAGTTCAGGGATGTTTTCTTCTTCTTCATAAATAGATATTAGCGCTTTTGCTATATGTTCTCTTGTTCTCTCTGACATTTCAGGATAAGGGATGACAATGGACTTAATTAGCTTGCTTTTCTCGCTTTTTTTAACGGCTATTTCAGCAAGGCTTTGGTTTATTTCCTGGGTGATACTATCTGGTTTGTACAAAACCGGTGTATCTCGCAGAATAAGCAGCTCTTCTTCATCTTCAGATTGCCTAATTAAGTCTATAGCTCCATTTTCCGCTGCGGTTAGATATGCGGGTCTAAATTGCGGAAGATCAAAATCGGGTCTTTTAAAGGAGGCAAGCCTTATTAATTCGGCAATATCTTTTTTTTCAATAGCTATTTTCACTTGCGCCATCCTTACTCTGTTTTCCCATTCAGGATGCTCTCTGGTTTTTTTCGCTAAATTTTCTAAGTTTGATATGCTAGAAATCTCTTCTGCAGCATGTAACTCAATCATGAAGTTTGTAAATTCTGGATCTGAAATTGCGATAAGCTTTTCTTTGTATGGAGTAGAATCTCTTTCCCCTTGCGTTTCAATCTGTGCTGATCTTTTGAGCGTTTTTATATATCTTTGGGCTTCTTGTCTAATGCATTCTGGAATGTTGTTGTTGCTTGGCCATTGTGGAGCAGCCTGCTCTAATGTTTTTTTTGCTTCGGCTGCATTTTTTTCACAAAGTATTTCTCGCCAGGCAACTGCAATCTTTTGGTTGATTTTTGGCGAGAAGTCGTACTCTTTTATTATTTGAAAAAGTTTTTTATGATCCCCTTGCTCCCTTTTCTCTGCAATTATTAAATCTACAACTTCATCTATAACAGCGTCGATTTCTGTTTGTGATGTTTCTTGCGTAAGATGTAAAAATTCTTTTCTTAACTTGTTGAATAGTGCAAGATTTTTTCTGAGAGATTCAGGCATAAATCTGTCTACTTCCATCTCTTCAAGTGAGGAGAAGGCTTGAGTCTCAAGATCTATAGCACATAATCTCCCCCCCGATTTTATTCGCAGCGCATCAGAAAGATTTTGTGCTGTTGCCAAATCTGTTAGTCCTGGCCTGCTCTCTTCTTCTTGATATATATCAAACAACGCCTCCCCCGCAGCAGAACTTATATCTTTATCGGGAGAGTCGACAAGCCTTCTTAATTTGGCTCTCTCTTTACTCTTTTTGAGAAGCTGTATTATTGCAAAATTTCTTGCTGTTTTTACCTTGTCACTTTTGTCTTTGCGCATCTCCTCCAATAACTTTGTAGCGGTCTCTTTACCATAAAGGGATGGAATTGCGGATGCGAATGCCTCGCGGATTTTTTCACTCTTGTGTGTATGTAAGCCTTGATCAGAGACAAAAAGATTGGCCTGCCGCTTGTCTCTTAGTTGCAGAAGCATTGACAATCCCTCTTCTTTCTCCTCATTTGATGTGGAGCGCATTAATCTTATCCCTATATTGATAAAGCGCAGATACTCGGCGAAGCGCTTGAGTTGTATGTCTGTATTTTGGATTGCTTTTAATTGTATAGCTAATTCTTCTCCGCAGTCATAATCTATGCTACTCATTAGAGCTTCTAAATTGTGGTAACTTATGAGAGGATGTTTTGCTGAAATTACTTCTCTTAAGAGGAGGACAAACTCTTTTCTGGGTAATATTTTTTCAATATCACCTTTTATCTTTCCTAATTGTACTAATCTAACCGTAGCTTGCAACCTTATAACTTGCGGCTGATCTTCTGCCTGAATTAACCTTAAATAAAAATCGGCCTGAGCGTAAGGGGTAGCCGGTTTTTTATCATCCGGCAGTAGTTGCTGATAAAGGATAAAATCTATTGGCGTAGCATATTCTTCACGCATTGAACATAACTGTTCCAATGCTGAAAGGTATCTTGTGTGACTCTCTTTTAAAGGATCCATCCCTTCCTGTAAGATGATGTAGGCGGCCTCTCTTTGAGGGTACACACCAAGAGATTGGGGATCCTCGTGTTGGATCATTTCATTAAGAAGAGAAGATAAACTTGTTGTATCAAGTTTTGCCAAGGCAAATAGCAAACCTAGAAGGAAAGGATCTCGTAATTCTCCGTGTAATAATTTTCCTTTCCCATATTCAATTGCAACAGCCAATAACTTTTGTAAGCTTTCCTTAGGCAGACACCCTAAAATTCCCATAATCTGGGCAGGGAGGAGAGCCTGAATGTTTAAGATTTCCGCTATCTCTTCGATAGATCTTTCTTCTTCAAATAAAAGCCCGCAGGCGGACTCATAATCTCCTTTTACTGTTAAATCTTGCACTAATGCCTTAGTAACATCTGCTTTTTCCAAAATGGCATATTCTGTTTCCCATCCCCTTTCACGATAAAGTTCTATTTCACCACGATTGGGAAATCGGGGTTCATGTTTTTCTGGATTTGAGACGGAAGCCACATGATTTGCCGGATTAGAAAAAATGGTGTCTATCGTATCTGCGGATATGGATAAACCTCTTTTTTTAACCGGGATAGTTGGGCCCAAAAGCCTCCCCCTGTTTTTAAATATTGAGCGTGGATCTTCCTGATATTCTACCGAGCTTTTAAATAAAGAGGGGCGGGAGTTATGCAAGAAATCAAGAGCATTTTTAATTATGCCGGGATTTATTTCCTGCATTGCGTCTTCGCACAGTTTGTTTGCCAGCTTAGGTTGCATAAGGGCTATTTTAAAAAGGATTACTCCTGCTTTTTTGGGATCAGAAAATCCGCCGCATAAAACTTCTTTGCTATCTGTCGCAAGGGATGTTCCTCTGATAATTTCCAATGCTTCTTTAGCTCCTCTTTGTTTTGCAACCCAGCAAAGGTATTTTGCCACGCAATTTGGCTCGCTTGTTTCACAAAGGTATCCTTTTAAAAACTTTATATGTAGGGAGTCGATTAATTCTTCAGATTTTCTAAAATTAGAAAAAGCTCCGAAAATTAAGAGCGCTGCAGAAGAATATTCACCATCTAAAATCAAAGCCTTAATTCTTTTTTCCAGCGTGTGCGGCGGGACAAAATGAAATCTGGATGGCATAATCATTCTTCGTGCTTTTATCCTTACTTTGGATAGAGTCGTTTCTGAATCATCAGTTTTTAATATTAATAGAGCATTGCTTGTTTTAAGGCTGTCTGTGGGAGATGTAACTGTTTGCGGGGTGGAAAGTTCTAGATAAAATAATGGTCGCCCCAATCTTTGATAGCGTAATGTCCCAGCTTTTATCCCTTCTTCTACTTCGTTTCTGGTCCCTAAAACCAGATAATCCTGATTATCATATGCGAAGCTAAGGCCCATAGGTTCGCTTGTGCGATAATCTCCATGACGTTTTATGCTATGCCCTAATTTTGATGCAAGATATTTTATTCTAAACATGGCTTCTTCGGTTGGCGTGGATTCCTGATTTGACGGAGAACAAAAAGTATCTCTAAGGTCAAGTGCGGATATGTTGTCCAGTGTTAGTTCCTGTAACTCCGTTAAGATATTTAACTGTCTTACAAGCCTGGATAAATTGTCGCAATCAAAACTTCCAGGATTATCCTGTAATTGCTTATATAGCTTTGGCATAAGAATGTTTTCAAACACTCTCATAAAACTTGAAATCCTCTGGGAATAAAAATGAAAGGAAAATCTGGCGCTTTCATTCCTTGGATTTTGCGCTGTATATTTTTGGTAAGTTATTCCCACCATATAGAGATATTCTGAGATTTTTAAGAAAAATTTCAGTAATACATGCTGAGGTTTATGGCTGGATAATGATTTTATCCCATAACTTGGACGAAAAAGGGTCTAAGATCAAATCAAGAGTCATTTTTTCTTTTACTTTAAACTTTTTCCATTCTATGGAATCTGGTTTGTCCCTTGAAATGTTCCCTTTGGTTAACTTCATTTTGTAAGTTATAAAGTTGAAGCTGTAATTTGTAATATCACCACTGCCACTTTCTATAATTTGTTTGTCAATTCCGATTAGCTCAAATCTTTTATTTTGATAACAAAACTTAAAGGATTGATTTAATCTTGATGAACCACCACCTAAAAAATGAAAATCAATTTTTAGGATCCCATTAGATAAGATTGAAACTTCATCAAAAGGATCATCTATTGTAAAATTATTATGTTTAATAATAGAAGCATAGTTTTTTTCCGCACTAACAAATATATTCTTCACAGGGTCGTTGAAAAGAATTATAAGAATCCGTGGGTTTGCGTTTATTGAATGTTCCAGATTGTTATTTGTTGTATAGTTTTTTTTGTTTGTATCCTGTATTACTAAAGCCCAATCTTTGAGTGTATCATTATTTAGATCGCCATAGGCTTTATCCTCAACTACCCAGCCTTTCGGGATAAAGTCCTCGATGTTTTTTCCGCTAGTTTTTAAGTTAGGAAGAACTTCTCGGCCAAATGTGATGTTTGAGATTGTTAAGCCAGCAATGATGCCAATGATTATAATTATGTGTATTTTTTTTAAGAATTTATTCACCCCGATTATCACAATCGGGGCCCATTTGTTGATATTTGCGGCATAGCATACCGCCTTCCATCTGCTAATTCTTTGTGCTGATAATTCTTTTTTTTGTTTTGTATAAGTTTCATATGCTAATTATACCTTATAAAAATACAATTGAGAGGCTTTGACAACTATTTGCCTTATTATCTCCTGTTTGTTTAAGTCGTTACTGAGATAAAACTGGAGGCCGTCTTCGTACCCTTGATGATTAATTAATTGCCAAGCCCACACAACGTGCCTGCCAATACAATCTTTCCAAAACTTGGAATTACTGATGTCAAAAGCTTTATATTTACCTGTTTTTTTAATCCATTTTAAGTTTTTTTTAAGTTTAACAAGTATAGTGTCATCATTGGAGATGGCGTAAATTAAACAATTAAATTCTTTGAATTTAAGCAGGAGAGCTACATTCATCGGTTTTGTTTTATCATCAAAAAATTCTTTTATTAAGGATATTTCTTTTAATTTTTGTCCGGCTAATTTATTTAGAAATTTTAAATTGCTCATATTTCTTCTCTTTTCTAAAAGATAAGGATATTATATATCTTTTTGTAAAACACTATCAATGGATTCATAGGTTATATCAAGCAATTTCTTTAGTTCTTTTAATGTAATCCCAAGCGGCGGCATAAGAACTATCACATCTCCAAGCGGACGGAGGATTGCTCCCAGTCTTCTCGCTTCTAAAATTACTCGATGCCCGATTCTCTCTTTGTAAGGAAACGGCTTTTTAGTTTTTTTATCTGCAAAAAGTTCAATTCCCACCATAAAACCGCACTGCCTTATATCTCCGACATGTTTAAGTTTCCAGAATTTTTGAAGATATTTTTTCATAAATGCTATTTTGCCTTGAAGCTTTTGGAGTGTCTTTTCTTTTTCAAATATTTCAAGGTTGGCGATAGCCGCGGCACAGCCTAAAGGATTTCCCGTATATGTATGGCCGTGAAAAAATGTCTTCTTACTTTCAAAGGGGCCCAAAAACGCGTTGTAAATTTTGTCAGTTGTCAAAGTTGCCGCAATGGGGAGATATCCGCCGGTCAACCCTTTTGCGATGCACATAATATCAGGAGAGACTTTTTCATGTTCACAGGCAAACATCTTTCCCGTCCTCCCAAACCCTGTTGCAACTTCATCACAGATAAGGATGATATCATATTTTGTACAAAGCTTTCTGACCCCTGCCAGAAAACCTTTCGGTTGCAGCAACATCCCAGCTGCCCCTTGAATTAACGGCTCAACAATCATTGCTGCAATCTCTTTATGATGCGTTTTCATGATTTTTTCTATCTCTTTTAAATCTATTGAAACTTGAAAAGCATTAAAGAGAAGAGGCTTATAAATTTCATGAAAAAGTTCTATTCCTCCAACCGACACCGACCCAACAGTATCTCCATGGTAAGCATTCTTCAAAGTTATGAATTTTGTTTTCCCTCCTCGAAACCTCGAAACCTTGATCCCTTGATCCCTTTTATTTTGCTGCCAATACTGAAACGCCATTTTTAAAGCTATTTCGACAGCTGTTGAGCCATTATCTGAATAAAAGACCTTGTTTAGACCTTTGGGTGTTATTTTAATAAGTTTTTCAGCAAGTTTAATTGACGGGACATTTGCCAGTCCCAAAAGTGTTGAATGGGAGACTTTGTCTAATTGTTTTTTTATTGCATCATTTATATTTTTATTATTATGCCCGTGGACAGTGACCCAAAGAGATGATATTCCGTCTATGTATTTATTTCCGTCTGTATCGTATAGATAAATCCCGTCTCCTTCTTCTATTACAAGCTGGCTATTTTCTTTCCAATCTTCCATTTGAGTGAAAGGGTGCCAAATGTATTGTTTGTCTTTGTTTTGTAGCCTCTCCATTTTTCTATTATAACATCGCGCAGATCTTTTTTGACATTTTTATAAGGTGGGGAATCATCTATTTTAGGAGGATTTCGGACATGCTCAAAATTCATGTGAAATTTCTTAAAATTAGTGACGAGGAGACCTTAATAAAATTTTTCATGGAAAGAGAAAATTGAAAATTTTTTAAATTTTATGTTTTTTCTTTTTTGGGGAGGGCGCGCAAAGGATTTTTGTGGTTTAATGTTTTTATAATTAAAGAAAGGGGAGATTAAAAAATGGCAGCACAAGCATTGCACATGAAACAAGAAACAAAGAAATATGAAAAATCAAGGAGTGTTATTCATAATTGGGCAATTGCAAGTAATAACATGATTTTTTATAAGGCAGGGTATACCTATAATAAAATTAAAGAGGCAATAGGCCTTGAATCTGGGATAGGGACATTAGTAGACCCGAGTTATGGACGAATAATTCTTTACCAAGAAAAAATGGCTGCCCTTGCGGCTGAACGCCTTCAAAAAGCTTTTGAAACAGGAGAGCTTTCCTTTTTCTTTGAAAAAGGAAAGGAACATCCCCACTTAAAGGGCTTATCAGAAATACAATTAAAAACTTTGCTTGGCGGAAAGGGATATGGATTATATAAGATGACCTCAAGGCTGAGGATTCCTGTCCCTGAAGCATTTACGCTTCCTGCGTGGATGTGCTCAAAACTTGAGGTTGTTGAGGTGGATGGCGTTAAGAGGAAAAAATTAACTGAAGCACAAAAAAAGGTTATTGATGAAAAGCTGGCTGAAATGGAGAGAAGAACAGGGAAAAAATTTGGTGATGTAGATAACCCTCTATTTGTTTCCTGCAGATCAGGTGCGAGAGATTCAATGCCAGGGATGATGGAAACCATACTAAATATAGGCTTAACAAAAGATCTTCTTGAAAAACTTGTGGCAAAGGCATTGGCATCAGGGGATACAGCAAAAGCTCGTTTTTGGATGGATTCTTATTGTACTCTTTTAGCGCAATTTGGGAATGTTGTATATGAAATTACTTCTATTCTTAATAAACAGGCTAAAGCGGCAGGAAGCAATGTGGCTGAAATAGATTACTTTGAAAATGCGAAAGAGAGACTAAAAAAACAAAAAGGTTACTCTGATGATGCTGAGATGACATATGAAGATTTGTGTGGCTTGGCGGAAACTTTTGAAGGATTTTATCAAAAAGCAGAGAAAGTACTCCCTGCAGATTATAGAGAACAATTTTATCTGGCTACTGAAACTGTTTTTGATTCATGGGATATTCCGAGAGCGAAATATGCAAGAAACGAGATGGGGATTCCCGATTATCTTGGAACTGCTGTGAATTCTGTTGAAATGGTTTTTGGTAATAAAGGGATTTTTTCTGGCACTGGTGTCTTGTTTACCAGAGATAAAGATACAGGCGAAAAAGTTATCTCTGGAAGTGTTTTGTTTAATGCTCAAGGAGAGCAAGTTGTTTCAGGCGTTAGGGACGCGCTTTCATTGGAAGCATTAAGAGATGGATATGTTACGGAAAGTAACTTTTCAGAAAATTCTTTGCTAAGAAAAAAGGCTAAAATTATTCTTAATAGATTAAGAGCATCAAATATTATAGATAAAAATGGAGTTATTAATACAAAAGAACTTACAGAGGAAGGATTGAAGAAATCTTTGAGTTTTTCCGAAGAAGAAAAAGAAGAGTATTCTAGTATTATAAAAAACAATATAAAAGATATAAGCGATAGGGAAAAGGCGCTTAAAAATCTAACAGTGGTGCTCAGCTTTCAAAGTGAAGAGATGGCTGAAGTTTTGAGAGTTTTAAATGATAGCAGGACAAAACTTAACAAGATTTATAATGAGTTAATAGCCTGTGCCAATAAGTTAGAAGAGGATGCAGTGGATATGCAGGATGTTGAGTTTACTATTGAACAGGATGAACAAGGCAATCCTAAACTTTTTCTTTTGCAAACTCGTAATGGTAAGCGTTCAGGGGAAGCATCCGTTAAAATTGCTATGGATTTATACAATGAAGGAAAGATTTCTGCGGAAGAGGCATTGATGCGTGTTGAGCCTGAGAAATTTAAGGAATTATTAGCTCCTAAGTTTGATTTGGGCGAATTAAAAAAAGCTGTAAGCGATGGAAGGTTATTGGGAAAAGGGACTGCCGGTACTATGGGGGCGGCGTATGGAGAAATAATATTTGATCCATTGGAGCTTGCAGCAAAGATCGCAGAACAAAATGGAATGCCTGATGATAAAAGAAAACATTATATATTGGTTAGACCTATGACGATGCAGGATGATGTCCCGGGAATGAGAGTTTCTGACGGTGTTTTAACTCAAACAGGAAGCAAGGTTTGTCATGCCGTTATTATGACGACAATGTGGGGAGTCCCTTGTGTTGTTTCGTTTAAAGACATGGAGTTTATAGAGGAAGACGGGAGAATACTTGGCATTAAAATTAAGGGTAAGATTTATGATAAGGGGACAGAACTTAGTATTAACGGAACAACAGGAGACGTCATTTTGGGAAAGATTAAAACTATTAAACCTAAGGAGTTAAGTAGCGAGGCTGGACAACTGCTTGCTTTAGCAGATAACATTAGGCGTTTAAAAATAAGAGCAAACACCGAACTTGATAAAGCTCAAGATGCTTATAATTTTGGAGCTAGAGGGGTAGGGCTTGTACGTACCGAACATATGTTTTTAGATAGAGATCAATTGCATAATGTTCGTTTAATGTTTTTAAAATATCTTGAATATATAAAAATCAGTGGAAAGGATGCTGGTTCACATGCAAGAAAAGCGAGGTTGATGGACGATTTAAAGCCGATTTTACAAATGTTGGAAAGAAATCAAGAGAATGACTTTTATGAGATTTATAAAATTAATGATGGGGAAGGGGTTACAGGTCGATTACTAGACGCTCCTTTGCATGAATTTTCTCCTAAGAGAGAAGAGAGCAAAAATCAATTGGCATTAGATTTAAATATTTCAAGAGAAGAACTTGACCAAAGGCTTGAGAGCTTCCATGAATCTGACCCAATGCTTGGGTTTCGTTCCGCAAGGATGGGGATTGTGTTTCCTGAAATATACAAGTCACAAGTGAAGGCTATGCTTAGGGCTGCCGGACGGCTTATTGATGAAGGGAAAAACCCAAAAGTTGAGATAGAAATACCACTCGTTTCTCAAGTTGAAGAGATAGAAATAATCAGAAAAATTGTTGAAGCGGCGGCTGCCGAGATTACCCAAGAACGACAAGGTAGAGCAGTAGACTATAGGTTGGGAGTGATGATTGAAACTCCTGCGGCTGCATTGAATGGAAAAAGGGTAGCAAAGGCATTAGGGCCAAAAGGTTTTGTCTCTGTTGGATCAAATGATTTGACCCAGATGACTAAGGGCTTGAGTCGTGATGACGCAGAAATATTCCTACAAATATATGCTGCTAATAATATGTATAATTATGGCAAGAAACATCCTTTTCTTTCTCTTGATCCTGATGTGGTTAGACTGATAAGAATATTTGTTGAGGAGGCAAGAAGTGTATATCCTGATTTTGAAATAGGGATTTGTGGAGAGCATGGTGGAGATCCATATTCAATAGGGGTTTTAAATGAGCTTGGTTTAAATATTATCAGTATGTCGGCTTACGGCGTTCCATCTGCAAGACTTGCGGCGGCGCGAGCAGAAATAGAGCGAATTAATAAATCTATAAAATTACCGCTTATACAAGTTTTGATGGCTGGGAATAAATTTGAAGGAAAACCAAAAAAGGGACAGCTCAAAAAAGCCGCTTAAAGCTTAAATTTAAGTTGGCCTAAATGACTGGCAAAATATATTTTATTTTTTGCCAAAAAAAATAAAAGCGAGGCTTAAAAAAATATGACATCACCGATTTCGCTTAACATCGGGGGGAGATCGTACCAGATTAAAAAGTGGCTTCCCATATCTGCTCCACGCACTCACTTTGTTTGTACTTTAAATCCATCTAGAGTGTTAGAAGCGGGAAAAGAACATCTGAGAAGGTTAGTTATGGATGGGATGAATATTGTACGTATAAACTTTTCCCATGTCTTAACAGATAAAGATAGAGCTGGAGTTGTTCTCTTGCTAAATATGATTAGGGAAGTTGAAGAAGAACTTTGTCGACCCATAGGAATAATGTTGGATACAAAAGGACCTGAGTTTAGAGTCCAACGTTATGAAGGGAGCCTTGAGATGAGAAAGGGAGAAAAAATAACTCTTTCTCCAGGAGAAGGCGAATGTACAAAAGATAAATTATTTATGCGAGTTCCTTCCGGTTATTCCAAGCTTTATGATGATTTAAAACTTGCGCACAAAAATGGGAATCTTGTTCATATTTATATAGAAGATATGAAGATTGCATTAAAAATGGAAGACGTTTTGCCTGGTGAAGGGATTGTTTGTACAATAGAAAGAGGTGGCAACCTTAAGGGAAATAAAAGTATCAATTTCAGCGGATGTCGTTTGGAGGTAATAGCTATAACTAAAGAAGATTATGCTGATATAGATTTTGGGCTGCGAGATGGCAGGTTTCATTATCTAGCCCGTTCTTTTACTACTTCGCCGCTTGTTGTTTCAAGTATTGATGAGTATATGAAAGCTCAAGGTGAGTCTCCAGAACCGCAAATGCTTCAAATAGCAAAACCAGAAGAAGAAAAAGGGATGATAGACAATCTGAAAGGAGTTATTAGCGCTACTGCTGCGGTGATGATTCCTCGTGGTGATGCTCGTGCGATTGGAGGGCCTGAAAAACTGCCTCTTCTTCAAGCCAGATTAATGGAAGAGGCAAGAAGACAGGGGAAACCAGGAATTCTTGCTACCGATGTGCTCGGTCAGATGGAAACATCTCCTTTACCTACGCGCGCTGAATCTGATAATATCTTTACAGGAATAGCTCGTGACAGAGTTAGCATGGTTATGTTTTCAGGAGAGACAGCTACAGGAGACCATCCCAATTTGGTGGTTCAAACAGCTGTTAAACATGCTCTTGTGGCAGAAGAATATACAGAATTTGAGAATTTTTTCAGAGGGAAACTTAGGACAATCTTCAATGAAGGAGAAACAGGATTAATTGAGCATCAAAGCGCAGACAGATATACAGCTTCTCTTGTTTTGGGAGCCATTGAAAACGCTGAAAGATTGCCAGGATTTACGGCCTTTGTCCCTTATACTTTGTCCGGGCATAGCGCAAATCTGGCTTTTGGTTTTTATCCTAAAGTTCCAGTTGTTGCTATTACGCCTACGGAAAGAGCTTTTTATAGGATGTTGCTTTATAGAGGGGTATATCCGGTTTTAGTTGATGACGTTCCAAATACAATGGATGGCTTTCAATCATTTCTCAAGGCTTTAGTACAATACTTAGGAGTGGCTCAGGTGGGGCAATCGATTACAACTACTTTTGCTTCTGGAGGCTCAGGCAAAGATAGAACCGATACATCTCAAACTATTGAAGTAAGATGAGAGTTGCTAAAGAGCTAGGACTTGAAGAAAAAAAATAATGACGTTGCCAATATATTGTACTGTTTAAACATGTAGAAAGGTAGTTGATTATGTAATGAATATGGCAGTTGTCGAGCGATCTGTAGATTTTCTGCCCAAAAGACAGACGATAAAAATAAAACCCCACTTATTAGCATTATCTCGAAAAATTGCAGGAGTAGAACTTGAGAGAATCTTACCTTTTGCGAGGGGGTATCAGTGTTTAGCAGGACACCTAAGTATTTTAACGCAGGAAGGGGTAAGATGTCTTTTAGAAACTTCCAGCATTTTGAACGCAGAATGCCCGCAGGTTTCTGATATAGATTCGATAACAAAAGAGCTTCCGCAGGTAAGTGATCCAAAGTTGGATTTGTATATTGATCCTTATACGCCGGAAAAAGATCCAAAAGCATTTTCTGTGTTTCGAAGTTTTTTTAACAATAGAGAGTCAATTAGCGTATTGGAGATTTCAAGGGGATGTTACCATGATTGTTTGATGTGTGCCCCTAGAAAAAAACAAGATGACAGCAAAAAAGTTATTCATATGCCTTATCCTTTGTTTTTAAAGGCTTTGGCTCAACTAACTTCTGGTTATTCTGTTTTTTCTTCACTTAATTCTGGAAAATTTAATTCTGAAAAAATTTTGAGACTACATGATTTTGGCGACCCTTTTTTATGGAGGGATAAATCTTTCTCTGCCGATTTTGGTGATCTTGCTCTTAAACTTGATGAGGCGGGATTTGTTGCCCCGCTTATATCTACTCATGGGCGTTTAAAAAAGGATGTTTTTTCGAAGGATGCATTAGAAAAATATGGTTCTTCCCATCCAGGAAGATCTAATTTGTCAGTACACTTGTTTAATAAAAACATTTTTCCAAACAGTTATGATCCACCTAATACTTTTTTATTGTCAAGAGAAGCTTTTAGGATTAAAAGAGATATAGAAGCTTTGTTGCCTAGCGGTATAGATTTTATAACAAACGATGAATCTCATTCCAATCCTTTTTTAAGAAAGTCTTTTTTACTGGATTTTTACGAGAGAAGAGTTGTTGCTTTACTTTCTTCTGATGAATTAAAAGATAGATATTCATACCATGGAGGGAAAACAATATTTAGAATTTTGCCGGTAATTTCTGCTGGCGCTGCAGTCAGAAATAATGGTTATTTTGTTCCTTCATCATCATCGAGTTTTGAATTTCAGGGACTTTGTTATGCAAAAGCAGATGTATTTGGAAACTTATCTGTTTTATATCAGTTTAATTCCTCTTTAACTGAATCTTTTTTGCTGCAAAAAATGTATGATTTTGAGGAAATGGGGCGGTTTTCATAGTCTTTTTCACCCCGATTAGGAACTCGGGGGTCATCGTTTTCAAGTTTTTATTCATTCAATACCTATGAGCTTTTTGTAAAAAATGTTAAAATAGTAAAAGATAAATAAATATGAAAAAAAATATAGCAATACTTGGTTCAACGGGGAGCATTGGGAAACAAACGCTTGAAGTTGTTTCTGCTTTTCCGAGTTTTTTTAGCGTTGTTTCAATCGCGGCTAAAAACGAAATAGAAGAAATTATTTCCCAGATAAAAACATTTAAACCACTTCTTGTCTCTGTTGCTTCTGATGAAGTTAAAAGTAAAGTTGAAGCAGCCCTTTCAGGGCAAAACGTAAAAATAGTAACAGGAGAAGAGGGATTATTGGAGGTTGCGACCCATAAAGCGGTCAATCTTGTTGTAGCCGCAATTCCTGGGGCATTATCTTTGAAAGCTGTAATTGGCGCTGTTAAGTTGAAAAAAAATATTGCCCTGGCTACAAAAGAGATTTTAGTTGCGGCCGGAGATATTTTTATGGAAGAGGTTAAAAATTCGGGGGTCAACATCTTCCCGATCGACTCTGAGCATTCAGCTATTGCTCAATGTCTTATGGGGGAAAAGATAGAGAACATAAAAAAGATCATACTAACGGCTTCGGGAGGGCCTTTTTTAAAGGCTTCGCCTGAAAAAATGGCCAAGGTTACGGTAAAAGAGGCGTTAGGCCATCCTACATGGAAAATGGGCCCTAAGATTACGGTTGATTCTGCTACATTAATGAACAAAGGATTTGAAGTTATTGAAGCCCATCATTTATTTGGATTAGATTACAACAAGATAGAAACAGTTGTCCATCCGCAAAGTGTGATTCACTCTATGGTTGAATTTGTAGATGGATCTGTTAAAGCTCAATTAGGAGCTCCTGACATGCGTATCCCCATTCAGTTGGCTTTATTTGGAATGGAGAGAAAAGTTAATAGATGGAACGTTTTAGATGTTTATAAAATAAAATCTTTAACTTTTGAAAATGTTGACATGGAGAAATTTCAATGTTTAAAATTTGCCTATGAAGCTGGAATGAAAGGGGGAACGATGCCTGCGGTTGTTAATGCTGCAAATGAAGTTGCTGTTAATATGTTTTTAAAAAATAAAATTACTTTTCTTGATATTCCCATAAAGATAAAAAAGGCAATGGAAGCACATAAGCTAATAGAAAAACCTTCTCTCGAAGAGATAATAGAGGCTGATAAGAAGACAAGAGAATTATTAACCCCTTAACCCGATTATTCACTTTTTTGCGATTGTGTCGTGGTGAACCCTTCAGCTGAGCTCAGGGCAGGCTTTGTCGAACCATACATAATTTCAAGGCTTTCTCGCCCTTAGGCAGTCTTATTTTACATAAAAAGCGAGATTACTTTTTTGTTCCAAACTTTGTTGCAATAACAGCTCCCAGACCAATTAAAGAAGCGCCAAATTTAATTATAAGTCCTGCAACCGGAATAAAGCTTATCAGCGTAATAATTAAAAATCCTAATGCTGTCTCTATTATCATTGGCTTATTATAAGTTTTTAATGCTTGCAATATCTTTTTCCCGACAAGTTGCGATATAGCAACAAATCCAAAGAAGGCTCCTGCGATAAGGATAACAATGAGCATAGGGACAAGAAGTATCCCTACAATGGTCAAAATTAATCCTAAGATTATTGGCAGCATAGCAACTACCGTTAAAAATCCCCAAAGCAGAGATTTCCATGGCGATTTTTCCGCGTAGTAAGAAACTTTTCCAATATACTTTTGAAAGATTGCTACACATGTAAGAGCTAATGCTAACAAAGCAAGTAGCGTTAGCAGGTGAATGAAAATTCCCAGCAAAAGAAGATTTTTATTTGTAATCATTGAAGAAATATTAGACAAAGGGCCTAAATCTACTTCTGCAATATCTCCTATTACGGTTGCATTGTTCTCTTTTTTTACTGTTCCTCCAAAAGAAATGACATCTCCCATTACCTTTGAGGAGTTTTTAAGGGTTATATTGCCACCTACGGAAATGGCATCTTCTTCTACGGTTCCTGCAATATCTATGTTGCCGTTTACGGCTATAATATTTTTAACGATAGCATCTTTTTGAACCGATGCATTTGATCCTATTTTTACTATGCTTTTGTTTATATCTGACTTTAGGGTGGAAAGTGTTGCGAAAGAAGGAGAAACAAGAATTAAAAAGACAATTAAAAGGCTTAAAACTTTTTTCAATTAAACCACACTCCTTTTTTTGTTTCGGCATAAAGTATAACATTTTAATTTTATGCGTCAATAGGATATAATACAAATGACCTAATTAAAAATGACTGATAAAAACGGGACAAACAAGAGCATATTAGTCATTAACCCCGATTGTTCACCCCGATTAGGAAATCGGGGTTCATACCTGGGGAAATTTCTAACACTCTGCTAGAATTCTGTTTGTCTATGAATAATCGGGGTTAAATCATTTTTCATTTTATTTGATAGGAGATGTTTTTATGAGGCCGGTTTATTTGTGCATTATGGATGGGGTTGGCATAGGGAGGAATGATGAAACAAATGCCGTTTATCAGGCAATAAAAAGCGGAGAAGCCCAATTTTTAAAAGAACTTTTTGAAAAGCCTTACGCCAGACTTGAATGTTCGGGTAGGGCTGTTGGCCTTCCTGAAAATACAATGGGGAATTCGGAAGTAAATCATTTAAATATGGGGGCGGGGCGTGTTGTTTATCAGTCTATAGAAAGAATAAATGTCGCAATAGAAGATAAAGATTTCTTTAATAACAAGTCTTTGCTTTCAGCTGTTTTAAATTGCAAAGAGAACAATTCAACGCTTCATCTAATGGGAATTTTGCAGGGGCATGGGGGGACTGTCCATGGCCACATAAACCATCTTTTTGCTTTGTTGGAATTGGCAAAACAAAATGATTTAAAAAACGTGGTAATCCATGTTTTTGGTGATGGAAGAGATACAAACTCCAATGCATTGGGCGATGTATACATAAAAATGCTTCAGAATAAAATTTCTGATCTTGGATTAGAAAATGTTGCTAAAGTTAAGACTATCATGGGGCGTGAGTTATCCATGGATAGGGATACAGCTTGGAATAAAACTCTTATCGCCTTAAAGGCAATAGTTCTTGGCGATTGTGAAAATAAGGCCGAAACACCCCAAGATGCGATAAGAAAGTCGTATGCCAACAAAGAGACAGACGAATTCATTAGACCTGTAAAAATTGGGAAATATGATGGGGTTGCGCCAAAAGACTCAGTCATATTTTGGAATTATAGGCAGGACAGGGCTATTCAGATGACTGTCGCTTTTGTTGAGAAAGATAAGAAGTTTTTTAATTATAAAAAGGGGACAAACCCTATAGATGAAAATATTTATAAAGCAATACAAGATATACAGTCTAAACTTAAAAATGTAATTTTTGTGGCTATGACTGAATATTACGAAGGATTGAATGCTTTAACTGCTTATCCTGAAAAAGAGATCCCTGATACTGTGGGAGAAGTTGTTTCGAATGCTAATTTACTGCAACTTAGGATTGCCGGCACAGAAAAATTTGCACATGTTACCGGTTGGTTTTCTGGACGCAGAGGGGAGCCGTTTGTGGGAGAAGATCGCATCCTTGTTTACGACCCTACTTTAAAAGATCGGACGGAACAGGGGAAAAGATATGATCTTGTTCCTGAGATGACAGCTTTTAAAGAGACTGAAGCAGTTATGCGCGCAATGGATGAAAAAAAATATTCTTTAATTGTACATAATTTCCAAAATGGAGACATGGTGGGGCATACAGGCAACTTGGATGCGGCTAAAAAAGCAATGATTGCTGTATCAAAATCTCTTTCTGAGATTATTCCTAAATGGCTTGATAGGGGAGGGGTTGTCATTTTAACGGCAGATCATGGAAATGCAGATGAAATGTTTTTGGAGAATAACCATAAGAGAGTTGTAAGCACTCAACATTCACTTAACCCTGTTCCTTTATGGATTTTAGGAATAAACCAGAGACCAAAAGATGGAATTGTCCCCGACATTGGAGTTACAATCCTTAAAATTATGGGGCTTGACATTCCAAGTGATATGACGGCAAAATCACTTATTTAATCCCGACAAAGATAATCTGGGCTAAAATCAAAGATTTCCTTAACTACTAAAAGGTTTTTGATATAAGTTGTGAAACAAGGCTAACAGTAGTTATCAAACTATAACCCGAGTAAGATGTAGTATAAGTTCCGCTTAAGGCAGTTTTTACTACTCCTGCATTTTTTCCTAACCAGACATAATATGTATAGTTGGAGTACAATGTATCAAATGTTGGGCTGCGCAATGACAGTTTAAAACATTGGAATGTTCCTCCTGTTACTGTTACAGATTCTTCTCCGACCACAGTCCCTTCCAGTGAACCTATAATTGTCCAAGTCTTGCCGGTTTGTAAAGGAAAAGCATATAGATATGTTGATGTTGTCGTAGGGATAGATGGCGTTCCGTAGGTTCTTACTCCATCATCTGAAGCTATTACGAGAGTTTCTATTGTTGCAGTTACACCTCCTGCCGTTGTCTCTTCTCTTAAGATTTGAGCTTCTCCCGTGCTAATTGTTTGTGTACCGTTAAAAGTATCAACTATTGTTCCTGTTGCCACTATATCTCCTATAGGGGGGATTGGAAGTCCCGTTACATCAAATGATATAGTTGAAGATTGTCCATATGTCCAACTATAACCATCTTGATGAGGATAGTAGTCTGCGATTGTTCCTGTTGTTCCTCCTGATATGGAAGAACATCCTGACATTGTTCCGATTGTTGCAAAAGCAATAACTGTAAAAATTAAAATAGCTTTCATTTTTATCCTCCTATTTACCCCGATTATTCACCCCGATTTCCTAATCGGGGTTTATATTTATAATAGTATACCAGTAAATACATAAATATTAGAATGCCTTTTATTGTCGCAAAAGTATCTTTTTTCCCATATTGACCCCGATTGTCCTAATCGGGGTGAAGTTGCTTTATTGCTGACAAATGTTTAATTGATGAGTAATAAAGATCTCCAGGGGTTTCCTCTCTACACCCCTGTTTTACATAAAGATTGAAGGCTGTTTCTGCCCTTTCATATCTCTTTAAATTAAAAAAGGCCATGCCTAAATAATAAAGAGTTTTATGGTGATTTGGGTCTTTTTCGAGAGTTGTAAAACATAGCTTCATTGCTTCTTCTGGTTTATTTTCTTTCAATAGTATATATGCACGTATATCTTGAGTATCACAGTAATTGTTGTTATCAGGAGCGACTCTCTGAAAGGCTTTTTTCGCGTCATCTAAATTATTTTCTTCTAAATATTTATTGCCTTTATGAAACCATATATTCGTGTTTCCAAGAGCAAGCGACTCGGAAAAAATATTTTCCATGGCTTTTTTATTATCACCCTGGCTTAAGCTGAATGCCAACCATAAGTTTTCCAGAACAAGAGGATCTTTTTTGTTCATAGAATATGCTACAGTTAATGATCTTATTGCGTCTTTTGTTTTTTCTTCAGAAAGAGTTTTATTGTCTTGCTCATAAATTGCTCCATTTAAGGCTATAACCCCATCATTATAATGATGGACTCTAATGCTTTCATATTCTGAAGCGCGTGGATCTATTGTTTTTGTTGTTATCTCTTCAATTTTGAGATTGCCTGGGTCAGTCAAAGCTAATCTGAATGTGCGTCCATCACATAACTGTACGATAGGTTCCACGTGTGTTTTATATGACGATGTTCCTATTCCTGAATATTCTCTCCATGATTTTAATGGGTGTCCTGGGTTTCTCTTGTTGAAAGCATTTATAAGTGATTCTATAACATTGCAAATCTCTTCGCACATGGCTACTCTTTTATTTTTTGGCGTAGAAAACAGATCATTTGCAGAAAGGTCTCCCAGTTTTCTTCTTAAAGGGTGTAAAAGGTTGTCATTTAGCCTTAAATCAAGGCCCCCTTGTCTGGAAGGTAAAGCAGAAAAAGTATCTCCTTCAAATTTAAAGAAAGAATTTTCTTGTATAATGGCTTGTACTATAATTAACAATACAGATAATTGTTCTTTTGAATTATTAACGCCGCTTAAAAACTCGGGCTTATTTTTTAAAATTTCTTCAAGCAAGGCATCTGCCGCTTCTGAGTATATTGGATCTTGCAAATCTTCAGAAACATTTTCAAATAGTATTCTTTCATTTTTCGGCGTACTTCGTTCTTCTTCTTCTTGTGCCCAGTATCGGGCATAAAATGAGGGGGTATTTCCAGTTGGTTCGATTCCTAGCCCCATATTGCCTCACCCTCTTTCAATGTTATATTGTTTTGCAGGGCTCTATCGGCCTTTTAACATGGCTGGAGTTTTTTGTTCGCAATATATTATAGCCCTGATTTCTAAAAAGTCTATTTATTTATCATTAAGTTTTTATCGGAATTTCAATGAAAATATTTCAAAACTGCAAGTTACCATTACTATCCTGTATATTTTTATGTTAAAATATTAAAATGGCAAGGCTTTCAGAACATTTTAGGGATGAAGATTTTAGGTGCAGGTGTAATTTCTGTAAAGGGCAAGAGTTTAGAATTCATCTGGGGCTTGTTGGGGTATTGGAAATGATAGGAGAACACTTCAAGAAAAAAGTTAGCGTTTTATCCGCATATTGGTGTGATGAACATTATGAAAGTTTAAATCGGAATAGTCGCAGTTACCATACTATGGGGAAAGCTGCTCACATAAAAATCGAGGGGATTGAACTCAACGAACTTTTTAAGTATGTCGAAACCATAGAGGGGCTTAACGGGTTAGGGTTTTACCCTAAAGAAGGATTTGTTCATATTGATACTCGCCCCTCAGAAAAAAAAGAGAGTTGGATTAAAGAAGGGGAAAGTTATACTTCTATAACGGCTGAAAAACGACGTCAGTATGGACTTTAATGAAAAACATCTTGACAGTTATCTTGGTTCTTTAAAATCAGAGAGAAATCTTTCTTATCATACAATTAAAAACTATAATATAGATCTAAAAGATTTTTTTCTATTTTTAAAAGATAAACAGATTACAGATGTGACAAGAAATGATGCAAGAAGGTTTCTTTATTCCCTGGAGAACAGAAAGTTCAAGAGAAGATCTCTTGCTCGGAAAATATCCGCTTGTAGATCATTTTATTCTTG
This sequence comes from candidate division WOR-1 bacterium RIFOXYB2_FULL_36_35, assembly GCA_001771505.1. Lineage (NCBI taxonomy): Bacteria > Bacillati > candidate division WOR-1 bacterium RIFOXYB2_FULL_36_35. Next base: position 13,505 of record MEUA01000038.1, on the reverse strand, counting down.
GTTATTAAGAGAAAAAACGGCTAAGGATAATCCTTTTTTGCTTTTGTCTACTCCTAAGCTCGAAAAAAAATTGCCAAACTTCCTTTATAAAAATGAAATTGATAAGCTTTTTTCTTCTATAAAAGGAGGAACCCCTTTTGTTTTGAGGGACAAAGCTTTAATTGAGTTGCTTTATGGTAGCGGCATACGCGTTAGTGAAGTTATAGGCTTAAACCTTGGGGATATTGATTTGGCTTCTATGGAAGTTAGGGTTTTGGGCAAGGGAGGAAAAGAAAGAATATCTTTAATCGGTAATCAAGCTGTTCAGGCTTTACGAAATTATTTAAACATTGGGCGACTTCGTATTGCAACTTTAGATACTAGAGCTGTTTTCTTGGGAAATCGTGGCGGGAGGTTAACGCAGAGAAGTGTTGAAAGGCTTTTGAAAAAGTGGGTTAAAAAAGCGGGCATTGAAAAAAAAGTTACCCCTCATACATTGAGACACTCTTTTGCAACCCATCTTTTGGATAATGGAGCAGATCTGCGAGCCGTACAAGAACTTTTAGGCCATTCTTCGCTTTCTACCACCCAGATTTATACTCATGTTACAAAGGAAAAGATGAAATCTGTTTACGATTCTGCGCATCCAAGAGCTTAGTCTCTTATTTTCTTCATTATATGATGGTAAAATGTTATTTGTGAAGAAAGTTTTCCAGATCTTAATAGTATTTTTCTGTTTGATGTTTTTTTTCTCATCAGTTGTTTTTTCTTTGCCTTTTGTAGATAGTCTTTATGAAAACATAAAAAAAGAGACTACAAAAGGACTTCAACAGTCTTTTAATCGCCCTGTGAAAATAAGAGGAGTTTCAGGGAAAATTATTGGCGAGGTTTTACTTGAAGGGGTATCAATCGGCGATGAAATCTACATTGACAGCCTTAAAGTTAATTTTAATCTTCTCAAATTTATTGAAAACAAAGGCAACATAGTTCCATCTATTGATGAATTGACTTTTAACAACGGTCAGATATCTATACTTAGGGATGAAAAAGGACATTTTAGGATATCGGATATTTTAAAGGAAGGGCAGAAGGATAGCCCTCCGTTAAAAGCGAAGATAGTTCTCAACAATATAAAGGCTGTATATGAAGACAAAGCTGGTATGCCATATAAACAAAAAACAATACACACATCGATTTCCAGCATAAAAGGAGAAATAGATCTCGCAAAAACACCAAAGATAGGAATTAATTTAGATGGAGTCGCAGAAGGCGGCTCCCGAATAAAATTTAATGGATTTTTTAATAGTAATGACCAGTCATACGACATAGAAGTTGCTGCGCATAAACTCCCCGCAAAAAACTGGATAAATTATTTTGTCCCATCTTTTAATTTTATTTCTGGGGAGGTAAATGTTGTATTTTCTGCAAACAAGGGAGAAGCAAAACTTACTCTAAACGGGGTTCTTGATTCTATTCCGGTCAGTGTTGATGGGTGCATTTATAAAGACCTTGATTTAAGCATAAGTTTTTATGATGCCGACATTAAAACTATAAATAAAATTTTTAACGGGGCGGTTTTCTCTGAAGCAAAGGGCCTCTTTAGCGCGCAAGTTGATATTAAAGGAAAATATAACAATCCAACCATATATTCAAATCTGGATTTTCAAAAAGGGATATATTTGGGGAGTTGGATTTATGGGGTGGGGAAAATTTCTTATGCTGATAAGAGACTTAAAATTGAAAGTTCAAAAGTAAAAATTTATGAAGGAGAAGTTAAATCTTCCGGAGAGGTTTATTTTACGAAAAAAGGGCCAGAATTTTCTATAAGAGGAAATATTTCCAAGTTGAATATTTTGAAGATAACAAGCAATGCGCCTGGTGTTTTGGGTGATTTGAGCGGGAGTTTTTTAGTTGATGGAAACTTGAAGGATTTAAAAGTTGATTTAAATGGCAACTTAACAAATGGTTTTCTCTTTGGACAAAGGCTTGATACTGTAAAGGCTCAACTTAGAATTAGAGATGGGGCTATTGATTTTAATGAGTTAAAACTTGCTTCTAACAGAGCTGAATTTGTAGGTAGGGGGACAATGTCTTCTCAAAAGGATTTCTCTTTTTATTCGAGGGCAAAGGGGTTTAGGTTGGCAGGCGTTGGAATTCTTGGCCCAATGAATGTTTTAGTTGATAGTTTTTATGGCGATTTAGCTTTTCGTTTGAATGACCAATTTCTTTCAAATCCAATAAAAAACTTAACAGCTTCAGGGAGCATTGAGATTTCTGATGGAAATATAGGAATACAGCATATCTCCAAAGGCTCTGGCAAAATTTCTTTAAAAAACGGAGAGGTTAAAATAAATAATGCTTTTTTGCAAGAAGGAGGATCAAGCATTTTTATCTCAGGCCAGACTGGCATTGGAGTTGAAACGGATTTGCAAGTATTGAGCGAAAACATGAAGCTGCAAAATTTGGGGATTGTAAGACAGTTTTTGCCGTCAGATATTTCTACAATAGAAGGGGATATTAATTTTCACGGGCAGGTAAGCGGAATGATTACAGAAGTAAAAAAAATTCAAGATATTTTGGGCTTAGATATATCAATCGAAGCTGCTTTAGATCACGCTAAAATTGATGATGTTCACATAGTTTCTGCGTCCTTAGAAGCGGGGGTAACAAACGGGAAGTTTTTTGTTGATTCGATCTATTTTAAAACAAGCAGTTCCGAGGTGTCGGGTTATGCAAGAAATACAATTAAAGAATCAATCAATAACTTTGATGCAAAAATACTCGCAAAAATTGATCTTCGTGATATCAGCATGTTTACTTCGAAAGTTGGCGTTTTGGAAGGCGTTGGCACTGTGGATTTTTCAATGTTGAGTGAGAAGAACAAAGAAAATGCTTTTTTGCATGTTGATTTTTCAAAGGGCCGTTTAAACCATATCCCTTTGGATAAAATTAAGGGGGAAGCTCGTTTGAAGGATAAAACAATTAGTTTGGCAAAGCCATTAATTGTTGAATCGGGGGAAAATAAAATTGTTTGTTCGGGCAATTTTTATCTTGGCGATGAGGGATTAGAAAAAGATATTGATCTTACTGTTTCGCTGGAAAAAGGCTCTATTCAAGAAGTCTCTAAAATTTTATCGGAGGGATATAGGTTGTATAAAAGGTTTTTTAGGCCAACAGTATCAAGTTCACAGGAAGTTAATCACACTAAATTTAAACTTCCTGTGTTTGAAGATATTTTTAATGATAGGAAGAATGGGTTTGATAAAGCGCTTGAAAAATGGGACAAACTAAATGCCGAGCTTGATAAATATAGGGCTTCTCAAGAACCGCCTTTATTTAATGATGTTAGCGGCAAAATAAAGGGGAAAGTTGCTGTGTCAGGAAGACTTGCTGATCCTAAAATTGAGGTTTCTGCTCAAATTGAAAAAGGAAAGTATAAAAAGTATGAGTTTGATAATTTGGATTTTTCTGTGGAAGTAGTGGAAGTAACAGATGGAAAAGTTTTGGCTACTAACATTGCACTTAAAAAATCAGGGGGAGAAACCACGGTCGCAGGAGAGTACTACGTTAATTCCCAAAAGATGAATGTGACTTTTTATGCCCGTAACATGCCTATTGATATATTGAGGTTTGTTTCAGATAAAGATCTTGAAGGAAGGTTTGATGCTGATGCGAAATTAATAGGGACAATAAAAGACCCATCTGTGGCACTTGACTTTAAAACAGATAAAGTTAAATTGGCTGATGTTGAGTTTAACGGCATAAAAGGGTTTATTACATATCATAAAGAAAAACTTACCATAGATAATATTGATATTGATGATGGTAAAAGCATTTCATCTGTTTCAGGGACATTAAATACGGCGGGAGATATTGCCTTGTCAGCTACCATAGAAGGGAGATCTCTGGGGCTTGCAAATATATTTAATGATGAGTTTAAATGGATTGATGGAAAAGCTAAAGGGTTTTTGACTGTTCGTTCGAGAAACGGCGAATTTTCAGTCAAGGGAAATGTTTCTGTAACAGATGGTATTTGGCATGTAAAATCTTTGGGTTCAAATATTGGGGACTCAAGTATTACCATTGAGGCCGATAAAGGGAGAATTGATCTTGTTGGTTTTTCGGGACATTGGTATGGGGAAAATGGCAGCATAACCCCCGTTTTTTGCGCTGGGTATATTGACTTTGCAAAAAAATCTTTAAATTTCAATCTTTCCGACGGAACTTTCTATATAAATGCATCTGAATTATATAAAGGGAATATTTTATTAAATAAAATTTCTCTTTCTGGACCATTTGACAAGTTAAAACTTGGAGGCAAAGTCAAAATGAGCGATGCTGTAATCTCTTTCCCTACAACTTTTTCTGGTGGGGCAGGTGATGGCAAGCAAAAAATTCCAATTTTTTTGAGTTTGAATTTAGATATAGCAAAAAATGTTTATCTTACTGCAGGCAATGTTAATACAATAGATTTAAGTAATATATTTTTAAATATGGAGATTTATGGTCAAGCCATTGACGTCTTAGGTCCTGTTACCGGCCCTAATATTTATGGTAGAATATATTTCAAAAGAGGGTCTGTTAGCATTTTTAACAGAGAATTTACTTTGTTAAGTTTGTCCGAACTTGAAAAATTTTATCCTTTTGGGTTAGAAGCAACATCTATCAATTATGCTGATTTTTCCGGAGGGTTTTTCCCTAATTTAAATTTGTTTGCTCTGGTTCAAGTTGAAGATAAAGTTAGCAACAACTCTTCATCAAAAAAGATTTTTGTTGTTTCTCATCTTACAGGGGTTCCTTTTAGCAGGGAAAAATCAAAAGCATTGGATATAGATCTTGAGGCATTTGAGGATGAAGGAACTTCTTTATATAAGCGCGCATCTTATTCTAAAGATGAAATAAGGGTTCTTTTATTGCCGGATTTTGTTAAATCAACAATTGGTTTGGAAAAGGGGAGCTCCGCTGATATTGACACAAAAGCAGTTGTGGCAGATTATTTAAATAGCCGTTTGCAAACTGTTGTTTTTCGGGGGGTTGAAAGGAGGCTTGAACAGGCTTTAGGCTTGGAAAGCCTGACTTTGGAGTATAATTTTGGTAAAGATCTGAGGCGGGCTTTGGGTGCAAAAGACGCTAATCTGGCGCAGAAACAGGCTTTTGGTGTCGGTTTTGTCAAAGAAGTTTTTGATCGTTTTTATATCGACGTGAAATATTCTAAATTATTGGATGAGTCTTCTGATAAGAGTAATACGGAATATTTTAACTATCAAATTACATATAGATTGACATCTATATTGTCTATTTCGTATTATAGAGAACCTCTAAGTGTTAGCGAGCCTATAAGTGGATATTCTAAAATGACGCTTAAGGCTATGTTTGGTTTTTAATGTTTTATTGCCTGTTTTTTTATTTTATTGAGGGTAAAATATGAGTATAGGAAAAGGAGAAATGGTTTTATGAAGAAATTGTTGTTGGTGGTATTTATTTTATTTTTCTTTTTTGGAGTTTCTTATGCTGTTAACAAGGATGATCTTCCTGTGAAGATAACAGCATTGGTTGTTTCTGGTAATTTCCACATAAAAACAGACCAGATTTTAGGAGTTGTTTTTAGTAAGGTTGGGGATTCTTTGGATGAGGAGAAGGTTCAGAATGATCTTAAAGCCATATACGCATTGGGTTATTTTGATGATGTTAAAGTTGATTTTAAGCCATACCTTGACGGAAGTAAGATAATCTATAAAGTGGTTGAAAATCCAATCTTGGAAAAAATAAATATAAAAGGAAATACCGTTTATTCAACTGCTGAGGTTTTACATGTTATGGGTGTTTCTACCGGTGAAAGTTTTAATTATAAAGATCTTAGAGAAGGGATTAAATTGCTAAATTTAAAATATAAAGATGATGGTTATATTTTGGCGAGAGTTGTCGATGTTAATCAAAACAAAGGGGTTTTAAACGTTGATCTTATTGAAGGGATTGTAGAAGGAGTTTCTCTGGAAGGGAATGAGAGTACTTTGGATTATGTCATTTTAAGAGAAATGAACACGAATCCGGGAAGTATTTTTAATGAGGAGGTTTTTGGAAAAGACTTGAGAAGAATTTTTAATCTTGGATTTTTTTCTGAGATCGTACCTGCCTTTGAGCCTGGCTCATCAAGCGATAAAATTATATTGGTTTTGAAAATTAAAGAAGCTCGTTCAAATACAGTTAATTTTGGTGGTGGTTATGGCGAAAAGGAAGGGTGGTTCGGGTTTGTTGATCTTTCTATAAACAATTTAATGGGGACAGCACAAGGCCTTTTAATCCGTGGCCAATTTGGACAGGAGTTGACTACTTATCAATTTAAGTATACAAATCCATGGTTTTTACCTGAAAGATTAGGCCCTAGAACTTCTTATACGCTTAAGCTTTGGAATACGATGGGGACGGATGTCTATTTGACGCAACAGGATGAATGGCACGTGGGATGGGATATGACTTTTGGCCGAACTATCCGTGAGATTTTTGGGAGCAGTATCTCTTTTGGATCTGAAAGAGTAGAGCCTAGAAATGGGGCAACATTTGAAGCTTATACCTCTAATTTTATAGGGTATTCTTTTTCCTTAGATACGAGAGATTACTGGATGAATCCTACGAGCGGAGTATACAATGTTTTATCTATAAGAGAAGGATGGAAATATACGGGGGTTCAAACTAATTATTTGAAGTTGGGAATTGATCTTAATGGCTTTATTCCTTTGGCTCAAAATCAGGTTCTTGCTGGCCATGCTGGGTTTGGCATAGGATTTGGCGATGTTCCTATTGGCGAATTATATTGGGCTGGGGGGCCAAATACTGTTCGTGGTTTTTCTTTAGATGAAACTCGTAGAGGCATAAAGAAAATGATTTTTAACGTTGAATACCGTTATACTTTCAACGAGACATTTCAGGGAGTTGTTTTTTATGATTTGGGAAATGCTTGGGATGTAGGGTCTCCTGTCCCTTCTGATTTTATTTATGGGTGGGGGCCTGGAATTAGATTTAATACTCCTCTGGGGCCTATTAGACTGGATTATGGATTAGGATCGGGGAAAGATTCTGGGCAAGGGATTCTTCATTTCAGCATAGGACAAGCCTTTTAAAAAATGACCAATGAAGAGGAACTTTTTGAGAGATATCTTCAGGAATTAATTACGTGGAATGAGAAATTTAATCTTACCGCGGTGACAGCTCCTGCAGAGATAAAAATTAGACATTTTGAAGATTCTTTATCGATTTTGCAGGTTATTGACCTGAAAGATCAAAAGGTTGTGGATATAGGTTCAGGGGCTGGGTTTCCTGGCATCCCGCTTAAAATTGTAAGGCCAAATATATCGCTTGTATTGATGGATTCCACACGAAAAAAAATAGATTTTTTAAGCCATATCATAAAAGAATTAAAACTTGAAAATGTTAATGCTGTTTGGGGGCGGGCGGAAGAACTGGCAAAGAAGCCTTATTATGGACGGCAATTTGACATAGCGCTAGCAAGAGCGATTGCGAAATTTCCTAAACTATTATTGTTTGCTCTCCCGCTTTTAAAGAAGGGAGGGGTTTTTGTTGCGCAAAAACAGGAACATGTGGAGCAAGAAATTAATGATTCTAAGCTAGAATTAAAAAAACTTGGCGGAAAAATAAGAAAAATTAAAAAAGTTGTAGTAGGAGGGATTATCAGATCTTTAGTAGTCGTGGAAAAGGTTTAACATCTTTTTGTCTTGGCTGGCTTTATTTTATGGTAGATTTATTGTAATAATACTATGTTTCTGTCACAGGGTTATATCCTAAATTTCCATTTACTATGAAATTTTCCTGTTAGTTGTACGATAAAAAAATAGCAAAAGAGCAGTAAAATTTTATAGACAATTTATTGTTTTTGTGTTAGCATTATAAATAGAAGGTGGTTTTATGAAAGAATTTCGTTGTAAATTTTGTAATAGATTATTAGCAAAGGTTACAGATGGGAGCAAGGTTGAGATAAAATGCCCTAAATGTAAATCAATGAACTTATATAGCGATGAGACAATCGTTATTTATGAAATTCCTGAAAATAATGTTACAAAAAAAATAAAAGAGAGAAATTTTGTTAAACAACACGAATTAGTAAAAGAAAGTATTTCTTCTTGATTGGTTTTTCAGATTTTTAACCCCAATTATTCATGCCTCGAGTAACTGTTTGACAATTTGTTGATTATTGATTCTGACGTGAACCCCGATTCTCCTAATCGGGGTGAATAATCGGGATTCAAACAGTTTGCGAAGGGGAATATTTTTTGGCTTTGCAAATTATTGGGCCCTATAGGATTCGAACCTATAACCAATCGGTTATGAGCCGAGCGCTCCACCATTGAGCTAAGGGCCCTTATAGCAAATAGCTTATAGCCAATAGCTTGTAGCAGAGAGCTTATGGTATTGGCCTGAACATACAACATTTATAACATAGCTGAAAAATGGAGTCAATATATATCAGCTAAGTATTAGTCGCGTAGATATTCACGCAGTTTTTTTGCGCGAGTTGGATGCTTAAGCTTTCTTAAAGCCTTAGCTTCTATTTGTCTAATTCTTTCGCGAGTAACTTGAAAAGCCTTTCCGACTTCTTCAAGAGTTCTTTGTCTTCCATCCCCAAGCCCAAAACGCATTTTTAAAACAGTGCGTTCCCTTTCAGTCAATGCTTTCATTACCTCTTCCAAATCCTCACGTAAAAGGCCTTGCATTACAATTTCATTAGGACCTGAAAATCCAACATCCTCCACAAAATCACCGAGTCTGGAAGATTCTTCATCCCCTACGGGCATTTCAAGCGACAAAGGCACCTGAGATATTTTAATTACTTCTCTGACTTTTTCTTTGGACATGTGCGCATGTTTTGCAATTTCTCCTTCTGTCGGTTTGCGCCCAAATTTTTGTAGAAGTTGTCTGCTTGTTTTTCTTAAACGGTTTATTGTTTCAACCATATGGACAGGGATACGAATAGTACGAGCTTGATCTGCAATTGCTCGAGTTATTGCTTGTCTTATCCACCATGTTGCATATGTTGAGAATTTATATCCTTTCCTATGGTCAAATTTTTCAACTGCGCGTATTAATCCAAGGTTGCCTTCTTGCACCAGGTCAAGGAATAACATCCCTCTGCCGGTATATTTTTTTGCTATTGAAACAACAAGCCTTAAATTTGAATTTACAAGTTTATGTTTCGCAGCCCTGTTTCCCAGTTTTATCTTTTTTGCCAAAAAAACTTCTTCTTCTCCTGTTAATAGGGGAAACCTTCCTATTTCACGAAGATACATTCTTACTGTATCGTCTACCCCAATGCCGTGAATTTCTGTTATTTCATTCTCATTTCGATGAGAATCTTCCTTGTATTTAGAAGAGACCTTTCTCTCTGTAATCTTAAATCCTTGAGAGAGCAACTGTTCTATTTCATCAAGGTTTTTCTCTGGCTCTGGATAGATAGCAAGCAACTCATCCGGAGTTATGTAACTTTTTCTTCCTGATTTTAAATTTTCTATCATGGTTTTCTTATCTATCACTTTTTCCCTCCTTAATTTTTATCGAACCATATTTCTTAGAATTTCATTTAATTCTAAGAGTTCTCTACTTAACGATTTTTGTGTTTTGGTTTCACCCTCTTTTTCTGCTTTTATTATAGATTGCCTTATAATTTCAATCTTTCTTTTTATTTCAAAACTTTTTATGGCTTTAATGCAATCTTCTAGTGTCTTTTCTTGGTTTTCTGCCGGTTCTTCTGTAAGTGCAATTTCTCTTAGTATTTTAGCTGAAGATTCATCGTCAACAGAAGATAGTATATCATTGCTGTCAAGGTTCCATATGTGATAAAAAATGTCTTTGTAATGGGAAAAATTGTCTATGCTTAATTCTTTTTTGATTATTTGAATGACTTCTTTCCGTTCAAGCGCAAGTTTTAAAAGTTTTCTTTCTGCCTCCTTTACAATTGAAGGGACATTAGGAATTGACCTTTTTTCTGATGATCCTTTTTTAGAAAAGAGACTAATCTTATTTTTTAATTCGGCTTCAAGTTTTTCTGCCGGGATATTAAGCAACTTTGACGCAAATTTTATATATTCATCCTGGAGAATTCCGTCTTTTTCTTTTGATAACAGTTTTGTTATTTCATGAGCCGCTTTTACTTTGCCTTCAACTTCGTTTGTCTTATAGTAGTTTATAATTCTTCTTATTCTAAACTCAATAGAAGGGATTGATTTTTTTATACTCTCCTCCAGCGCTTCTTTGCCTTGTTTTAGCGCTAATTCGTCGGGATCCTTTGCTCCTTCATATGTTGCAATTCTAACGCTAATACCCGCACCTCTTAAAACCTCTTCAGCTTTTTCACTTGCCAAGATTCCTGCTTGGTCTTGATCAAAAAATATTACCACGGTGTCTGTGAAGCGCTTAAGCAAACTTGCTTGATTGACAGTAAACGCAGTGCCAAGCGGCGCTACAACGTTTTTTATTTCTGATTCAAAACATGCAATTGTATCCATATATCCTTCCACAAGAACTGCGATTTTTTGTTTTTTTATAAAATCTTTTGCTAAACTTAAATTGTATAAGTTTTCGCCCTTAATAAATATTGTAGACTCAGGAGAGTTTAAATATTTAGGATCTTCATTTGTTGTTGATCTTCCGCCAAACCCTATTATTTGATTTTGATGGTTAGTTATTGGAAAGATCAACCGGTTCCTAAATCTGTCGTAAACCCCACTTCCACTGCCTGACTGACGGGGCGATACAAGCCCAGTTTTTAATATGTACTCTTCCTTTACGCCTCTGCTTAATAAAAACTTTAATAGATTATCCCACCCGGAAGGCGCAAACCCTAAACGGAAAACCTTGGGGTCATTTACATTTCTTTTTTTAAGGTACTCTGCTGCTTCATCGAGATGACTTTCATAAAACTTGCACGCAAGCTCCATAATTGAAAAAAGTTTTTTATTGGGAGAAGAATCAAGGGGAGAAGATCCAACAAAAGACTCAATTGCTATGCCTACCTTATCTCCTGCTATTTTTAAGGCTTCTATAAAACTAACATTTTCCATTTCCATGAGAAGATTGAAAACATTTCCGCCTTTTCCGCAACCAAAACAATGGAATAACCCTTTTTCCTGGGAAACAGTAAATGATGGAGTTTTTTCAGAATGAAAAGGGCATAACCCTATATAGTTTTTTCCGCGTTTGCGCAAAGAAGGAATATATGAAGATACAACATCTACAATGTTGATTTTCTCTCTTATTTCTTCGATTTTTTCTTTTGACAGCATAGTTATAAGTTTCCTCTAACACCTAAAATGCCCTGTGTTCTTGGCGCAGGGTTTCCCTTGTTGTCGGAGTTAAGTGAGTCAGTTATCTTTCCATTCCCGTGGAACAAAAAGTTCTTGAAATTTGTTTATTGCAAAACAATCAGTCATCCCTGCTATAAAATCTATTGTATGTTGAAGTTGGTTTGCAATGGGCACCCTTTTTTGGAATTTTTTATTATAATGATAATACCTGAACAGTTGATGGATAAGGTAGGGAATTTTCTTCTCTTCTTTTTTGGCTTCCGGGTTAGTATATACATTTTCATACATAAACGCATATAAGTTATTCATTGCTTTTTTAATTGTTTTGTTCATTTTAATTTTCGGGCTGTTTAAACTATTATTTATCACATCGGAGACTAAAACATCTAAAATGTTTTCACCTAAAACCTTCATGGTACTCTTTGGAAGATCGCTTTTGGTTAAAACCTTTGCCTCTATTGCATCTTCTATATCATGTCTTAAATATGCAAATCTGTCTGCAAGTTTAACAACTTTTCCTTCAAGTGTAATTGGGTCAGGCTGATCGCTTCCATGTCCGTAGATACCGTCTAAAACTTCTTGGCATAGATTTAATCCTTTTCCGTCTTTTTCTATTACTTCAACAATTCTTAGGCTTTGCTTGTGATGATAAAATTTTATTCCGAAATTTTTCTCTAAAATTTCATTTAGGGCTTCTTCCCCTGAATGACCAAAAGGGGTATGTCCTAAGTCATGGCCCAAAGCTATTGCTTCTGTTAACTCTTCATTTAATCTTAAAGCTTTTGAAATTGTTCTTGCAATTTGTGCAACTTCCAATGTATGGGTTAGTCTTGTTCTGTAATGGTCTCCTGAAGGAGAAAGAAAGACTTGGGTTTTGTGCTTAAGCCTGCGAAATGCCCTGCAGTGAATTATCTTGTCCCTGTCTTTTTGAAAAGGAGTTCTATAATCACACTCTTTTTCAGGTTTTTTTCTTCCTTTTGTTTTTGATGATAAAGTAGCAAAGGGAGAAAGCAGATCTTTCTCCCTTTTTTCGATTTCTTCTCTTATAGTCAGGCTATTGTCAACTCCTTAAAACCGCTTGAGCTGCTGCCAATCTTGCGATTGGCACTCTGTAAGGCGAGCAGCTTACATAGTTTAACCCTGCATGGTGGCAGAATTCAACCGATTTTGGTTCTCCGCCATGTTCTCCGCAAATTCCAACTTTGAGATTCTTATTTGTCTTTCGGCCTTTTTTGACAGCCATTTCAATTAACTGTCCAACTCCTTCCTGGTCAAGAACCTGGAAAGGATCGTCTTTGTAGATACCCATTTCAACATATGCCGGGAGAAACTTCCCTGCGTCATCACGGGATAAACCAAGAGTCATTTGGGTTAGGTCATTTGTCCCGCATGAAAAGAATTCGGCAACTTCTGCTATTTTATCAGCAGTAATTGCCGCTCTTGGAATTTCGATCATGGTCCCGACCATATAAGCGACTTTTACGCCATATTTTTTTATAACTTCATTTGCTACGCGCCTTATTATGTCAACCTGGTTTTGCAGCTCTTTTACTTCGCCGACAAGCGGGACCATGATTTCAGGCTCAATTTTTATCCCTTTCTTTTTAAGCTCACAGGCTGCTTCCATAATTGCCCTTGCCTGCATCTCTGTAATTTCAGGATAAATAATTCCCAAACGACAACCGCGGTGTCCCAACATCGGGTTAAACTCATGAAGAGAATCAATCTTTTGTTTGATTTTCTCTAAGCTTACTTTCATTTCATCTGCCATCTCTTGCTGTTGAGGTGTTTCATGCGGAACAAATTCGTGCAGAGGAGGATCAAGAAGCCGTATTGTAACCGGTAATCCTTTCATAGCTTCGAAAATCCCCAGGAAATCCTCCTTTTGCATAGGAAGAAGTTTTGCCAGCGCTTTTTTTCTTCCTTCTACATCATCAGAGAGAATCATTTCGCGGACAGCTTTAATTCTATCACCCTCAAAGAACATATGTTCTGTTCTGCAAAGACCAATCCCTTCGGCTCCAAAATCTCTTGCGACTTTGGCATCTTTAGGTGTGTCGGCATTTGTCCTGACCTTTAATCTTCTGATCTTATCTGCCCACTTCATTACAGTTCCGAAATCTCCGGAGACTTCAGGGTTGATGGTAGGAACTTGTCCCTTCATTACCTCTCCGGTACTGCCGTTTAAAGAGACCCAGTCTCCTTCTTTAATAA